>NZ_JBSFWU010000007.1:0-126085 GCF_053594995.1 Streptomyces sp. NPDC002536 | reverse complement strand
AACGGCTTCCGGATTGTCGTGTCTGGAGTTCAGTCGTGTTCTCTTGAGATCTGGTGGGGGCTGGTCGCGCAGTTCCCCGCGCCCCTGACGGGGCGCTACAGCTCCGCCAGGAGCTCCGCCTTCTTCGACGTGAACTCGTCGTCGGTCAGCAGCCCCGCCTCGTGCAGCGCACCCAGGTGCCGGATGCGGTCGGCGATGCCTCCCGGGTCGGGCCGGGCGGGCGAGGCGGACGGTGCGGTCCTCGCGGCCCGGACGGCCGCGAGGACCGCGGCTGCGAAGGGCAGGGACTCGTGGACGAGGCCGTAGCCCCGGCCGAAGACGACGGACGCCAGGTCCTGGTCCGGCTCGGCCGCAGGGCGCTCCGCGTCGCCGCGGGGCACCAGCCGCAGGTGCCCGCCCTCTGGGGAGCCGGGGGCGCGCCACCGGACGCCCGCCAGCGCGGCCACGGGGAAACGCTGGTCGCCGGCTTTCCACTTGGTGGAGGAGGCGCCGGTCCAGAACCAGCGGAAGTGCACGGCCGAGCCGTCGAACGACGCCTTGCCGTCGTAGGCCTTGAAGGACAGCGGCGGCTCGGGGGCCGCCACCAGATGCCGCTCGGCGGGCTCACCGGCCGCGGGGCCCAGGGCGGACCGTATCTCCGCCGCGTAGTAGGCGGCGAGCGGCTCGCGTTCGGCGGGCAGTACCAGCCGGTAGGGGTCGTTGCCCTCCTTGAGCCGGCCGTCGGCCACGTCCATCAGCGGGTCGGCCCCCGGTCTGGGCACCGCGCGCAGCACCACCGTCCCGTGCTTCCCCGGGGCCTGCTCGACGGCCGCGAGCGCCTCGTACGGGACGCGCCGCTCGCCGAGCACCTGGAGCAGCTTCGGTGTGCGGATCCCCCGTTCGAAGCGGATGAGCACGGAGTCGGTGTCGAACTCCCAGACGGTGTGGAAACCCGTCAGCACATCACCCATGGGCTCATCGTATGCGGCAGCTGTGCGGCCGTCCCCCTTCCGGTCGCTACGCGCGTGGAACCCCTCAGGCCGCGCTGCTGTTGGCCGCCGGGCCCAGATTGCCCGTGCAGGCACTGGTGTCCCCGGCGCACCGCACGCCCGCGGGACGGCCTACGCCGATGTCCGCGAAGTTGGCGAGGCTGGTGGTGCCGGGTGCGAAGTAGCCGGCGTGCCCGCGGGCGCCCGCGGCGGACAGCACCCGTGCGCCGAAGCCCTCGGAGACGGGGTCGGCGCCGTGGCCGAGGCCGCCGACCTCCATGTGCGGGACGCCCTGGATCCAGTCGTCCTCGTCGCGCATGGCCCATATCCGGGCGCTGGTGTGCAGGTCGGAAGCGTGGTCGGCGCGCATGCCGGGGCTGCCGGCCACGGCCACGTCGGTGACCCGGGGCGAGAGGTCGCGGGCCGCGACGCCGCACACCACCGAGCCGTAGCTGTGGCAGACCAGCGAGACCTTCGAGTCGCCGGGCAGTGCCCGCACCAGGGCGCGCAGCCGCAGGGCCCCCTCGGTGGCGAGCTTGCCGGTGGCCGCTTCCACGCCGACGCCGACCGGGGCGGTGTAGTCGGCCCAGGCGATCACGGCGGTCCGGGTGCCCGGGCTCGCCGTGTGCTCGGCGTCGTACAGGGACTCGGCCATGCCGACCGGGGCGCTGTAGGAGCGCTGGCTCTTCTCGAACGTCAGCACGTTGGTGTCGACGCCGGGGACGATCACGGAGACCCGCTCGGCCCGGTCCAGGTCGCCGAAGACCTCGGCCACGCGCCCGTCGCCGGTGGGGTCGAAGGCCAGGATCTTCCGGCCGTCCTCCGCGAGCGAGTCGAAGCGGTGCATCCGGCGCGCGGCGTCGCTGCGCCCGGCGGGGGTGAGCCCGTTGGAGTGCGTGCGGTGCTCCTCGACCGTGCGGGCGGTCTTCAGGGCGATCCGGTTGGCGCGGTAGCGCAGCTCGACGGGGGCGCCGTTGAGGTTGCCGACGACGAACGGGTAGCGCTCGGCGAGCTTCTCGCGCTCGTGCCCGGTGAGCGCGCCGAAGAAGCGCGCCAGGGCGTCGGGAGCGGACTGCGGGGAGGGCAGCGGGTGACCGCCTATGGAGCCGTGCAGCCAGGCACTGAGTGCGGCCGCCCGCGGGTCGGCCGCCGGCTTGTGGCTGCGCACGGCCGTCCAGCCCGTCGTGGCGAGCATGACGAAGACCACGGCCAGCGCGAGCAGTGCGCGCCAGACCGTGGTGGCGGTCGTCCACGGCAGGGGGGAGGGGGAGCCGAGCTCCGGGAAAGAAGTCACCGCGGACCACAGTAGGAGAAACCGCGCTGCCTCCGCGAAATCGGTGAGCTATCTCACGTTTGAGTGAGCGCCGTTGAGAGATATTTCATCGCGGTCTCATGCCTTCTGATCAACTGCGCCGTTTTTACGCCACTCTTCGGCAAGTGCCGGACCGATCTGATCCAGGTACTCCGAGGTGATCCTGCGGAGTTCGCCCATGTCGCCGTCCAGGTTCTCGCCCCAGACCTTGCCCGTCACCCGCATCACCCCGCTGAACGCGGCGACCAGGATCCGCGGCCGGGGGTCGGTGCGCACGTCCAGGCCCTCGCGGCGGCCGATCTCCTCGGCGAGCCCGTCCTCCAGCTCCGCGAGGCGGCGCAGGTGGGCGGCGAGCAGCTGCGGGGTCGACTCGATCATCCGGTAGACGCGGACGTGCAGGTCGATGGGGACCAGGGCGGTGATGATCTCGCCCGTGCTGTCCCAGGAGTCCAGGGCCGCGTTGCGCAGCGCGGCCAGCGGAGCCTCGCCGGGCGGGCGGGCGCACAGGGCGGCGAGGAACTGGGCCTCCACCATGTCCTGTACGGCGAGGGCGACTTCCTCCTTGTTGGCGAAGTAGCGGAAGAAGGTCCGCTGCGAGACGTCCGCGGCGGCGGCGATCTCGTCGACCGTCGTCCCCTCGTACCCCTTGTGGGCGATCAGCTCCAGGGCGGACCTGATGAGCGCGTCCCGGGTCCGCGCCTTCTTGCGCTCCCGCAGTCCCGACGGCGGTGCCGCGCCTCCTGTCACGCCTTCGGTCGCGTGCACTGTCGTCTCCTCCGCCGAGTCGGTGCTGTCCTGCCGCCGGCCGGGTCGCCGCGAAAAAATGGCAGGCGCCGACTCATGATTTTGATTGTCAAGTGTCAGCAGCTGCCATAATATCGGTCCATGATGTCTCGGACCACCGTCGCCGACGCGACGCCGCCGGCTCTCGGGCCCCGGAAAGGATTACGGGGCCATCCCTGGCTGACGCTCATCTCCGTCGCCTTCGGCGTGATGATGGTCGCGCTCGACGGCACGATCGTCTCCATAGCCAACCCCGCCATCCAGAAGGACCTGGGCGCCTCGCTCGCCGATGTCCAGTGGATCACCAACGCCTACCTCCTCGCCCTCGCCGTCGCCCTGATCACGGCCGGCAAGATCGGTGACCGTTTCGGCCACCGCCTCGTCTTTCTTATCGGTACCACCGGTTTCGCCCTGTCCTCCGGACTCATCGCCCTCTCCGGCGGCGTGTCGACGGTCGTGGGCCTGCGCGTCCTGCAGGGCCTGTGCGGCGCGCTCCTGATGCCCTCGGCCCTCGGGGTGCTGCGCGCGACCTTCCCCGCCGAGCGGCTGAACATGGCCCTCGGCGTGTGGGGCATGGTCATCGGCGCCTCGACGGCCGGCGGGCCGATCGTGGGCGGGCTGCTCGTCGAGCACGTCAACTGGCAGTCCGTCTTCTTCATCAACGTGCCCGTCGGCGCCCTCGCCGTGGTCCTCGGCCTGCTGTTCCTCAAGGACCGCCGTGCCGAGCACACCTCCCGCAGCTTCGACGTGCCGGGCATCGTGCTGCTGTCCGCCGCCATGTTCTGCCTCGTCTGGGCGCTGATCAACGCCGCCGACTGGCACTGGGGCAGCGCCAAGACGCTGCTCTTCCTCGGCGCCTCGGCGCTCTGCTTCGTGCTGTTCGCCCTGTGGCAGCTGCGCGCCCGCGAACCGCTGCTGCCGCTGGGCCTGTTCCGCTCCGTGCCGCTGTCCGCGGGCACGGTGCTGATGGTGCTGATGGCCTTCGCCTTCATCGGCGGGCTGTTCTTCGTGACCTTCTACCTGCAGAACGTGCGCGGGATGTCCCCGGTCAGCAGCGGTCTGCATCTGTTGCCCACCACCGCGATGATGATCGTCGCCTCACCGCTGGCCGGAGCGCTCATCACCCGCATCGGGCCCCGTATCCCGCTGGCCGTGGGCATGGCCTCCACGGCGGCGGCCTGCTTCGGGCTCGCCGCCCTGACGCCGCACACGAGCACGTTGCTGATGTCCGTCTGGTTCGTCCTGCTCGGCATCGGCCTCGCCCCGACCATGGTCGGCGCGACCGAAGTCATCGTCGGCAACGCCCCGTTGGAGCACGCCGGGGTGGCCGGCGGTCTCCAGCAGTCGGCCATGCAGGTGGGCGGCTCGCTGGGTACGGCCGTGCTGGGCGCGGTCGTCGCGTCGCGGGTCAACCACCTGCTGCCGGACAACTGGGCCGCCGCCGGGCTGCCGCGTGGCACGCCGGAACAGATGGCACAGGCCGACAGCGCGGTCCAGGTCGGGGTGGCACCGGTACCGCCGGGCGCCCCGCCGGAGTTGGCGGCGCGGATCTCCACGGTCGCGCACGACACGTTCGTGTCGGCCATGAGCACGGGTTTCGTGGTGTCGGGCTGTATCGCCGTGTGCGCGGCGGGATTTGCCCTCCTCACCAGGCGGGGCGAACACGCAACCGGAAGCGCGGGGGCGGGCCACATCTAGGGCCCCGCTGACCGCGCCCCGAAGGGGCGCGGGGAACTGCGCGAGCAACCAGAGACGACCCGCAGTCGAAGAACGAGCCCCAACGGGGAAGGCCCCGACCGGAGTTCACCGGTCGGGGCCTTCCGCTGAGAAGAGTGACGCTTACGCGTCGCCACCCGCAGCACCCGGGTCGGCAGCCGCAACATCCAGCAGCTCGTACCGGTCGATGGCCTGCTTCAGCGCGGAGCGGTCCACCTTGCCCTCCTTGGCGAGCTCGGTGAGCACGCCGAGGACGATCGACTGGGCGTCGATGTGGAAGAAGCGACGCGCCGCACCGCGGGTGTCCGCGAAGCCGAAGCCGTCCGCACCCAGCGACTGGTAGGTGCCGGGCACCCAGCGTGCGATCTGGTCCGGAACCGCACGCATCCAGTCGGAGACGGCCACCTTCGGGCCCTCGGCGCCGGCGAGCTTCGACGTCACGTACGGGACGCGCTGCTCCTCCTCGGGGTGGAGCAGGTTGTGCTCCTCCGCCTTGATGGCGTCGTTGCGCAGCTCGTTCCAGGAGGTCGCCGACCAGACGTCCGCCTTGACGTTCCACTCCTCGGCGAGGATGCGCTGGGCCTCCAGGGCCCACGGCACGGCCACACCGGAGGCGAGGATCTGCGCCGGAATCGCGCCCTTCTCACCCTCCTTGAAGCGGTACAGACCCTTCAGGATGCCCTCGGCGTCCACGTTCTCCGGCTCGGCCGGGTGCTGGATCGGCTCGTTGTAGACGGTCATGTAGTAGAAGATGTCCTCGGCGTTCTCGCCGTACATCCTCCGCAGACCGTCCTGGACGATGTGCGCGATCTCGAAGCCGAACGCCGGGTCGTACGCGACGACGGCCGGGTTGGTCGAGGCCAGCAGGTGCGAGTGGCCGTCGGCGTGCTGCAGGCCCTCACCCGTGAGGGTGGTGCGGCCGGCGGTCGCGCCGAGGACGAAGCCGCGCGCCAGCTGGTCGGCCATCTGCCAAAACTGGTCACCGGTGCGCTGGAACCCGAACATCGAGTAGAAGACGTAGATCGGGATCAGCGGCTCGCCGTGCGTGGCGTAGGCGGAGCCGGCGGCGATCAGCGAGGCGGTGCAGCCCGCCTCGGAGATGCCGTCGTGCAGCATCTGACCGGTCGGGGACTCTTTGTACGCGAGCAGCAGCTCGCGGTCCACGGCCTCGTACTGCTGGCCCAGCGGGTTGTAGATCTTCGCCGACGGGAACAGCGAGTCCATACCGAAGGTGCGGTACTCGTCGGGCGCGATCGGCACGAAGCGCTTGCCGATCTCCTTGTCCCGCATGAGGTCCTTGAGCAGACGGACGAACGCCATGGTGGTGGCGATCGACTGCTGGCCGGAGCCCTTCTTGGTGGGTGCGTAGGCCTTCTCGCCCGGCAGGACGAGCGGCTTGGAGCGGTCCACACGAGTCGGTACGTAGCCGCCGAGCGCCTTGCGCCGGTCGTGCATGTACTGGATCTCTTCCGAGTCCTTGCCCGGGTGGTAGTACGGCGGCAGGCCGGACTCCAGCTCCTTGTCCGTGACCGGGATGTGCAGACGGTCGCGGAAGCGCTTCAGGTCCTCGACCGTCAGCTTCTTCATCTGGTGGGTCGCGTTGCGGCCCTCGAAGTTCGGGCCGAGCGTCCAGCCCTTGACCGTCTGCGCGAGGATCACGGTCGGCTGGCCCTTGTGGGCCTTGGCCGCCGCGTAGGCCGCGTAGATCTTCTTGTGGTCGTGACCGCCGCGGCCCAGGTGCAGGATCTGGTCGTCGGTCATGTTCTCGACCATCTTGCGGAGACGGTGGTCGTCGCCGAAGAAGTGCTCGCGGATGTACGCACCGGTCTCGGTGGCGTACGTCTGGAACTGGCCGTCCGGGGTGCTGTTCAGCTTGTTGACCAGGATGCCGTCCCGGTCCTGGGCCAGCAGCGGGTCCCAGGAGCGGTCCCAGACCAGCTTGATCACGTTCCAGCCGGCGCCGCGGAACTGCGACTCCAGCTCCTGCATGATCTTGCCGTTGCCGCGGACCGGGCCGTCGAGGCGCTGCAGGTTGCAGTTGACGACGAAGGTCAGGTTGTCCAGGCCCTCACGGGCGGCCAGGGACAGCTGGCCGAGCGACTCCGGCTCGTCCATCTCGCCGTCGCCCAGGAACGCCCAGACGTTCGACTTGGAGGTGTCGGCGATGCCGCGCGCCTCCATGTAGCGGTTCATGCGGGCCTGGTAGATCGCACCGAGCGGGCCGAGGCCCATCGAGACGGTGGGGAACTCCCAGAAGTCCGGCATCAGGCGCGGGTGCGGGTACGACGACAGGCCGTACGGGGCCTTCGACTTCTCCTGGCGGAACGCGTCGAGCTGCTGCTCGGACAGTCGGTCCAGGAGGAAGGCGCGCGCGTAGACGCCGGGGGAGGCGTGGCCCTGGAAGAAGATCTGGTCGCCGCCGTCGCCCTCGTCCTTGCCCCGGAAGAAGTGGTTGAAGCCCACGTCGTAGAGGGAGGCGGAGGACGCGAAGGTGGCGATGTGGCCGCCGACGCCGATGCCCGGGCGCTGGGCGCGCGAGACCATGACGGCCGCGTTCCACCGGGTCGCGTTGAGGACCTTGCGCTCGATCTCCTCGTTGCCGGGGAAGAACGGCTCGTCCTTGGTGGCGATGGTGTTGACGTAGTCCGTGCTGCGCATCTCGGGCACGGCCACGCGCTTCTCGCGCGCCCGCTCGATCAGGCGAAGCATGAGGTAGCGGGCACGTTCCCGGCCGCGCTCATCGACGGCTGCGTCGAGTGAGTCGAGCCATTCCTGGGTCTCTTCGGGATCGAAGTCCGGGACCTGGCTGGGAAGGCCGCCAATGATGATCGGGTTGCGATCGGATCCGGAAGCCACGCTGTTCCTTCGCTGTTCGGGTCGTGCTGGGCACGCGGTCAAATACTGTCTCTGCTTTTTGTCGCGCCGTCCCATCGTGGACCGCGGCGGCGGAAACGTCATCTCTACTGGGCGGTAACCGCCGCAGGCGAGACGAAACGTCGTGGGGTGGTCGCCCGGGGCGGCCAAATCGCAACCTTACGCCCCCTATGCGGGTCGTCTGTGTACGGCCGTTCGGGCCCGCTTCCGGTGCCGCATGGAGTAACTTCGCAAACTCGACAGAACCCTGTGGTGTGAATCACTCGTCACTGCTGCCTCATGGTGGGAGATGCCCGGAGACCGCCGTACTCGTCACCGTTTCGGCGGGCTCGGTGGCCGGGTACTTGCGCGATCCGCCCGGCACGTGTGGACTACGCCCATCGCTTCGCGTATGCGCGGGGCGGGCATACCTTTCAAAAGATGACAGGAGGAAATCCGTGAGCGCGACCGCGGACCACGCGGAGGAGCGGACCAACCCAGCCGGACGGCTGGGGTTCGAGCCGGGACAGGTGGTCCAGGAGATCGGTTACGACGACGACGTCGACCATGATCTCCGTGAAGGTATCGAGTCCCTCATCGGCCAGGACCTCGTCGACGAGGATTACGACGACGTGGCCGACGTCGTCCTGCTGTGGTTCCGGGATGAGGACGGAGACCTCACGGACGCGCTGGTGGATGCCATCGGCTGTCTCGACGATGGCGGCGTGATCTGGCTGCTGACCCCGAAGACCGGCCGTGACGGCTACGTCGAGCCGAGCGACATCCAGGACGCGGCGCAGACCGCGGGGCTCTCCCAGACCAAGAGCATCAGCGTCGCCAAGGACTGGTCCGGCACGAAGATGGCTACGCCTAAGCGGTAGTTCCGGGTTCGGCCGTTCTTCGACCGCGGGCCGTCTCTGGTTGCTCGCGCAGTTCCCCGCGCCCCTTACGGGGCTCCCTCACGCCCCCGGCGACCCTGTCGCCGGGGGCGTTCGGCGTGGGTGACACACTGGGCACGCCGACAGGCTCCGTGATCAGAGAGGTGTGACCCCCATGGCTATCGCCGTAGGCGACAAGGCGCCCGACTTCGCGCTCAAGAACCAGCACGGTGAGACCGTCCGGCTCTCCGACTTCCGCGGCGAGAAGAACGTCGTGGTGCTCTTCTACCCCTTCGCGTTCACCGGCGTGTGCACCGGCGAGCTCTGCGCCGTGCGCGACAACCTGCCGCAGTTCGCCAACGACGACGTGCAGATCCTCGCCGTCTCCAACGATGCGCCCTTCTCCCTGCGCGTCTTCGCCGAGCAGGAGGGCCTGGAGTACCCGCTGCTGTCCGACTTCTGGCCGCACGGCGAGGCCAGCCGCGCCTACGGCGTCTTCGACGAGGAGAAGGGCTGCGCGCTGCGCGGCACCTTCGTCATCGACAAGGAGGGCGTCGTCCGCTGGACGATCGTCAACGGCCTGCCCGACGCGCGTGACCTGAACGAGTACACCAAGGCGCTCGCAGCGCTCTGACGCGCGCTCCCCGGCGCACGCGGGCAACCCCGGCGCCGGGTCGCTGCGTCCTCAGCCGACAAGAGCCTGTAAACGGTGGGAACCGGGCACTACGCTCCGTACGTTGATCCGGTTGCCATCGCACAACCGGGGGCTGGGGACGCACCCCGCCCCTTGAACCAATGGAGGACTCGTGGGAGTCAGTCTCAGCAAGGGCGGCAACGTCTCGCTGACCAAGGCGGCCCCGAACCTGACCGCGGTGATCGTCGGCCTCGGCTGGGACGCCCGTACCACCACCGGTACGGACTTCGACCTGGACGCCAGTGCCCTGCTGACGAACGACCAGGGCAAGGTCGGCAACGACCAGAACTTCGTCTTCTTCAACAACCTCAAGAGCCCCTGCGGTTCCGTCGAGCACCAGGGCGACAACCTCACGGGCGAGGGCGAGGGCGACGACGAGGTCCTCAAGGTCAACCTGGCCGCCGTGCCCGGCGACGTGGCGAAGATCGTCTTCCCCGTGTCCATCTACGACGCGGAGGCCCGCAAGCAGAGCTTCGGCCAGGTGCGCAACGCCTACATCCGTGTGGTGAACCAGGCCGACGGCAGCGAGCTGGCCCGCTACGACCTGAGCGAGGACGCCTCGACCGAGACCGCCATGGTCTTCGGCGAGCTCTACCGCAACGGTGCCGAGTGGAAGTTCCGCGCGATCGGCCAGGGTTACGCCTCCGGCCTGCGCGGCATCGCCCAGGACTTCGGCGTCAACGTCTGACGTCCGCCGCCGCCCCGTCCGGCGCCGCACCCCGAATTCCGGGGTGCGGCGCCGGACATGCGCGACGGGCGCACATCACGATTCGGGGAGGATCAGCACCATGGGCGTCACGCTCGCCAAGGGAGGCAACGTCTCCCTCTCCAAGGCCGCACCCAACCTCACGCATGTGACCGTCGCTCTCGGCTGGGATGCGCGCTCCACCACCGGAGCCCCCTTCGACCTGGACGCCAGCGCGCTGCTGTGCGGCGGCGGTCGGGTGCTGGGCGACGAGTACTTCGTGTTCTACAACAACCTCAAGAGCCCCGAGGGTTCGGTGGAACACACGGGTGACAACCTCACCGGTGAGGGCGAGGGCGACGACGAGTCGATCCTGGTCGACCTCACCAAGGTGCCGGCCGCCTGCGACAAGATCGTCTTTCCGGTCTCCATTCACGAGGCCGACCTGCGCGGCCAGAGCTTCGGCCAGGTCAGCAACGCCTACATCCGCGTCGTCAACCAGTACGACGGCAGCGAGCTGGCCCGCTACGACCTCAGCGAGGACGCCTCCACCGAGACGGCGATGATCTTCGGCGAGGTCTACCGCTACGGCGGCGAATGGAAGTTCCGTGCGGTGGGCCAGGGGTACGCCTCGGGGCTGCGCGGCATCGCTCTAGACTTCGGGGTCAACGTTTCGTAAAGCCGCGTTCCCGCGCGGCTCCCCGAACAGCGAAGGATTGGGTCCGCCAGTGCTCCTGAAAACCTTTGGTTGGTCGTTCGCCGTGACCGCGGCCGGACTGGCCCTGGCCGGCGTTCTCTGGGGGTGGCAGGGGCTGGCGATCGTCGCGATCCTCTCCGTCCTGGAGATCTCGCTCTCGTTCGACAACGCGGTCATCAACGCCGGAATCCTCCGGAAGATGAACCCGTTCTGGCAGAAGATGTTCCTGACGCTGGGCATCCTCATCGCCGTCTTCGGCATGCGGCTGGTCTTCCCGGTCGTCATCGTGGCCATCACCGCCAAGCTCGGCCCCATCGAGGCCGTCAAGGTCGCCGTCCAGGACCACGACCGCTACGAACAGCTGGTCACCAGCGCCCATCCGGCCATTGCGGCCTTCGGCGGCATGTTCCTGCTCATGATCTTCCTGGACTTCGTCTTCGAGGACCGGGACATCAAGTGGCTGGCCTGGCTGGAGAAGCCGCTGGCCAGACTCGGCAAGCTGGAGACGCTCTCGATCGTCGTCGCCCTGGCCGCGCTGCTGGTCGCCGCGACCACCGTCGCCACCTCGGTCCCGGTGCACGGCGGTTCGGGCACGGTCGACAAGACGGCGACGGTGCTGCTGGCCGGCATCGGCGGCCTGGTCACCTACTTGATCGTCGGCGGCATCTCGGGCTTCTTCGAGGATCGTCTCGAGGAGGAGGAAGAAGAAGCTGGGGAGAGTGCGGCCGCACTGCCGCAGAAGAGCGGCGGATCGGTCGTCGGATTGGCCGGAAAAGCCGCGTTCTTCATGTTCTTGTACCTTGAAGTCATCGACGCCTCCTTCTCCTTCGACGGTGTCATCGGCGCCTTCGCGATCACCAATGACATCTTTGCGATGGCGCTCGGTCTGGGCATCGGTGCGATGTACATCCGCTCGTTGACGGTCTTCCTGGTCCGTAAGGGCACCCTTGACGACTACGTCTATCTCGAGCACGGCGCGCACTACGCGATCGGAGCGCTGGCCGTCATTCTGCTGGTCACGATCAAGTACGAGATCAACGAGGTCGTCACCGGTCTCATCGGCGTCGTCCTGATCGGTCTGGCGTTCTTCTCCTCGGTGCTGCGCAACCGCCGGGAGAGCGGCTCGGGCAATGGCTCGGAAACGAAGGCGGAAGTCGCCAGCGGGGTGTGACCCCGGCACATTTGAGGAACGTTTCCCCTGGAGGCGGCCGCGAGGAACACCTCGTGGCCGCCTCCTCGGTTTCAGGGGGCGGTCACGCCACGACTGTGGGGGTACAGCGCGATGACGATCCGGGAAATGCTCTTCGGCAACTGGGGATACGGGGCGGCACGGCAGTTCGACGTCAGCGGCACCGGCGCGGTGGAGCTCACCAAGCGCCACCACGAGTTCTCGCTGACCAAGCAGGGGGCCGCCACCGGCAATCTGCGCGTCAACCTGTCCTGGACGATGCGGACCTCGGACTTCCTCGAAGGCCGGTCCACCTCGCTCGGGGCCGGCCTGCGGCACCCCTTCCGCAAGTTCGCCCCCGACGTGGTGGCGGCACAGGGCCCGGCCATGGTCAACGTCGACCTCGACCTCGCCTGTATGTACGAGCTCAAGGACGGCACGAAGGGGGTGGTGCAGCCGCTCGGCAACATACTGGGCAGCATCAACTCCCCGCCGTACATCCAGCTCAGCGGCGACGACCGGTTCGGCTCGGGCGCGGGTGAGGACATCTACATCAACATGGACCACCGCGACGAGTTCAAGCGCCTGCTGGTCTTCGTCTACATCTACGACGGGACCCCGGCGTTCGACCGTACCCACGCGACGGTGACGCTGTATCCCGGCAACGGCCCCCAGCTCGAAATCGCACTCCACGAGCGCGCCCCGGAAGCCCGCTCGTGCGCCGTCGTCATGATCGAGAACCGCAACGGCGACATCGTGGTCCGCCGCGAGATGAAGTACGTCTACGGCTTCCAGAGCGAACTGGACCGTCTGTACGGGTGGGGCCTGCAGTGGGGGCGGGGCTACAAGTCCAAGGTCTGAACCCGGCTCACCGGGCCAGGAACTGCGGCCCCTGCGGCGGCAGCCGGAACCCGGGCGCAGCCCCCGAGGCGGGCTGCGGGTACCCGTACCCCGCAGTGGGCGGAGCCACCGGCGGCGGCGGATACGAAGGCACCGGCACCGGCGGCTCCGCCGCCGGCTCCGAGCCCCCCGCAGGGGGACCGTCGTCCACCGAGATGCCGAACTCGGTGGCGAGCCCGACGAGCCCGGACGCGTACCCCTGCCCGAGCGCCCGGAACTTCCACCCCTCGCCGCGCCGGTACAGCTCGCCGCAGATCATGGCGGTCTCGTCGCCCGTCTCCGGCTGCACGTCGAAGCGGGCGACGGGCTCGGCGGCCGCGTCCGGACCGCCCGCGGCCATGTCGTACAGCAGCACGGACAGGTCCTTGACGAGCCCGAAGGGGCCGCCGTCCGCGGAGGCGGCCAGGACCACGCGCGTCACCGAGCCGTCGAGCCGGGGGAGGTCGGCCTCCAGCGAGTCCGTCATCCCTTCCACGAGCCGCTTCTTGGGCAGGTGCCGGACCAGGCCGGAGGGGTGGCGGGGCTGGTTGTAGAAGACGAAGTCCTCGTCCGAGCGGACCCGTCCCGCATCGCCCAGGAGCAGGGCGGAGGCGTCCACGTCGGGGACGCCCGGGCCGGGGGTCCAGCGCAGTACGGCCCGTATGGTCGGGGCGTCCAGCGGGATGTTCGACCCCTTCAGCATCGCGTGCGTCATGCCCGCAATCCTGCCTTCCCCCGCGGGCGGCGGACAACGCAGGGGTGCCGCGCGTCCGGCTGCTTCTACTCGACGTGTTGACGCCGGTCAGGAGTTTTTCTCTTGCTTGGGGAACTCTTGACCACCCGCCGGACGTACGATAACCAGCCACACTCCGGGCCCGGCAGCATCTCCCGGAGGCGTCGAGGCGTGGCCCAACAGGGAGACTGATGAGGCATTTCGACCACCTTGCGCCCACGGTGCGGAATGGGTTGTTCCATAAGGAGCCGTGCACCTTCGACGCCGGCTCCCCGGCCCGCATGCTCGCGGTCGCGCTCGGCGCCACGCTCTACAGCCCCGCCACCCGGAGCACGCTCGCCGGGGACGTCGTCAAACAGGCGGAGCGCGGCGTGGTGTCCATGGTCCTGTGCCTGGAGGACTCCATCGGGGACGCCGAGGTGGCCGGGGCGGAGGAGAACCTCGTCCGGCAGCTGACCGCGCTCGCGTCGCGCGACGGGGGAACGGACGCGGGGACGGAGGCGGGGACGTCCGCCCTCCCGCTGCTGTTCGTCCGCGTCCGCGAACCCGGGCAGATCACCGGCCTGATGCGGCGCCTCGGCCCGGCCGGGCGGCTGCTGTCCGGATTCGTGCTCCCCAAGTTCACCGAGGAGCGCGGCCTGCCCTTCCTGGAGGCGCTCGCCGCCGCCGAAGGCGCCTGCGGGCAGCGGCTGTTCGCCATGCCCGTCCTGGAGTCGCCCGAACTGCTGCACCTGGAGACGCGCACCGAGACGCTCGGCGGCATCGCCCGCGCCGTCGAGAAGCACCGCGACCGCGTGCTCGCCCTGCGCCTCGGCGTCACCGACTTCTGCTCCGCCTACGGGCTGCGCCGCGCGCCCGACATGACCGCGTACGACGTGCAGATCGTCGCCTCCGTCATCGCCGACGTCGTCAACGTCCTCGGCCGCGCGGACGGCAGCGGCTTCACCGTCACCGGCCCGGTGTGGGAGTACTTCCCGCAGCCCCAGCGGATGTTCAAGCCGCAGCTGCGCCGCAGCCCCTTCGCCGGCGCCGCGGAGGCGCTGCGCGCCGCGCTGATCGAGCACGACATGGACGGCCTGCTCCGCGAGATCCAGCTCGACCGCGCCAACGGCCTGCAGGGCAAGACCTGCATCCACCCGTCCCACGTCGCTCCCGTGCACGCTCTCTCCGTCGTCAGCCACGAGGAGTTCAGCGACGCGCAGGACATCCTGCGGCCGGATCGCGACGGCGGCGGAGTGCTGCGCTCCGCCTATACGAACAAGATGAACGAAGTGAAGCCGCACCGGGCCTGGGCCGAGCGGACGATGCTGCGCGCCGAGGTCTTCGGCGTCGCGCGCGAGGACGTCGGCTTCGTGGAACTGCTGTCGGCGAGCGTGCGGACGTGAAGGGGAGCGGAAACGTGGACGTGTGGTCGGGCCAGTGGGTCACGGACCGGCTGGGTGTCGGCCTGGAAGGGGACCGGCACCTGCCGGAGCTGCTGGGCCTGGCCCTGCGGCGCAACCCCAGGCGGGCGCACCTGCTGGTCTCGAACGTGCTCGGCAAGCACGTGCCGGCCTCGCCCGCGCGGGTGTACGGCGCCGGGCTCGATCTGGGCCGCAGGGTACGGGAGTTGCTCGGCGGGGCCGATGCGGCACGGGCGGTGGTGCTCGGCTACGCGGAGACGGCCACGGGCCTGGGTCACTCCGTCGCGGACGGCCTGGGGCTCGCCCCGTACCTGCACTCCACGCGCCGCCCGGTGCGCGGGGTCCGCGCGGTCGGCGGCTTCGAGGAGGAGCACAGCCACGCGACGTCGCACCTGCTGCTGCCGGAGGACCCGGAACTGCTCGCTGGCGAGGGCCCGTTGGTGCTCGTCGACGACGAGTTCTCGACGGGCCGCACGGTGCTGAACACGGTCGCGGCGCTCCACGAGCGCTTTCCCCGCGACCGGTACGTGGTCGTCGCCCTGGTCGACATGCGCACCGCGCAGGACCGCGCGCGGCTGGAGGAGTTCGCGGCGGAGCTGGGCGCGCGCGTGGACGTCGTCGCGCTCGCGAGCGGGACGGTGCGGCTGCCGGAGGGGGTGCTGGCACGGGGGCAGGAGCTGGTCGCGCAGCACGACGACGGCCACGACGGCGGCCGTGCCGAGGCGGCCCCGTCGCACCGCGCACCGGTGTCCCGCGTGGACCTGCACTGGCCCCTCGGCCTCCCCGACGGAGGCCGCCACGGCTTCACCCCCGCCCACCGCACCCGCCTGGAAGCCGCACTTCCGGACATGGCGGCCCGTATCCGCGAGGCCCTCCCGCCGGGCGCGGCCCGCGTACTCGTCCTCGGCAACGAGGAGTTGATGTACGCCCCCCTGCGCTTGGCCGAGGAGCTGGAACGCACGCTCGCCGGCACCGCATCCGTGCGGTACTCCACGACCACCCGGTCACCGGTCCTCCCGGTGGACGACCCCGGCTACGCGATCCGCACGCGCATCGCCTTCCCCGCCCACGACGCCCCCGACGGCGACCGCTACGCGTACAACGTGGCCGGCGGCGGCTTCGACGCGATCGTCGCCGTCGTCGACTCGGCCGGCGACACCCCCGCCCTGCACACCCCCGGCGGCCTGCCGGACCGCCTCGCCGCCCACACCCGAAAGGTCCTGCTCGCCGTGATCCCCTCGCACCGCGCCGCGGGCGAACCCCTCCGCGGCCCCGCCTTCTCCTCCTACGCCCCCGAGGACGTCGGCTGGCTGCTCCAGGACCTGTCCTCCGTGGCCCTCGAAGCCCCCACCGAGGAACGGGAGGAGGCCATCCAGAGCGGCGGTGCGCACTACGCGGAGTCGCTGCCGGTCGAGTACCAGCCCAGCGTGCGCTACCAGGAGCTCTACCGGGCCGCCCTCGACGCCTCCGCGGCACGTGTCGCCCGCGCGGTCGGCGTCGTCACCGAGACCGTCCTGGCGGAGCGGTCGCCCCGCCCGGTCCTGGTCTCCCTCGCCCGCGCCGGCACACCCGTGGGCGTGCTGATGCGCCGCTGGGCGCAGCACGCGCACGGCCTGGACCTGCCGCACTACGCCGTCTCCATCGTCCGCGGCCGCGGCATCGACGTCAACGCCCTGCGTTGGCTGGCCGACCGGTACGACCCGGCGGATGTCGTCTTCGTCGACGGCTGGACGGGCAAGGGTGCGATCACCCGCGAACTGGCTGATGCCCTGAAGGACTTCGGCGGCTTCGACCCGCGGCTCGCGGTCCTCGCCGACCCGGGCCACTGCGTGGCGACCTACGGCACGCGCGACGACTTCCTCATCCCGTCCGCGTGCCTCAACTCGACCGTGTCCGGCCTGGTCTCGCGCACGGTCCTGCGGTCCGACCTCGTCGGCCCGGACGACTTCCACGGCGCGAAGTTCTACCGCGAGCTGGCCGGCGCCGACGTCTCGCGCTCGTTCCTCGACGCCGTCACCGCCCGCTTCCCCGAGGTCGGCGAGGACGTGGCCCTCGACGCCAAGCACTTCGCCGCCGCCCCCGACCGCGCGCCCACCTGGAGCGGATGGGCGGCCGTCGAGCGCATCAGCGAGGAGTACGGCATCCACGACGTCAACCTCGTCAAGCCGGGCGTCGGCGAGACGACCCGCGTCCTGCTGCGCCGTGTCCCCTGGAAGATCCTCGCCAAGCGCGGCGCGGGCGCCGACCTCGACCACGTGCGGCTGCTGGCGGAACAGCGCGGCGTGCCCGTCGAGGAGGTCGACGGGACCGACGGCCTGCCCTACAGCTGCGTCGGCCTGATCCACCCCCGCTACACGCGCGGCGCCACCGGGGCGGACGGCAGGGCGGTGCCGGCGCCGTGACCCGCGTACTGATCGCCAGCGATCTCGACCGCACCCTCATCTACTCGGAGGCGGCCCTGGGTCTCGCCGAGAACGGGTCACCTCTGGTGTGCGTGGAGACGTACGAGGACAGACCGCTGTCGTACATGACGCGCACGGCCGCCGCGCTGCTGGCCGAGGTGGCCCGTACCGCCGTCTTCGTCCCGACGACGACCCGCACGCGCGAGCAGTACGGCCGCATCCGACTGCCCGGCCCGGCGCCGCGGTTCGCGGTCTGCGCGAACGGCGGGCAGCTGCTGGTCGACGGCGAACCGGACGCCGGCTGGCACGCGGCGGTGCGGCGGAGGCTGGCCGCCGAGTGCGCCCCGCTTGCGGAGGTCCGTACCCGGCTGCTGCGCACCGCGGACCCGGCGTGGCTGCTCAAGGAGCGCGTGGCCGAGGACCTCTTCGCGTATCTCGTCGTGGAGCGCGAGCAGTTGCCCGCCACCTGGGTCGGGGAACTGGAGGCGTGGGCGGCGGAGCAGGGCTGGACGGTGTCCCTCCAGGGCCGCAAGCTCTACGCCGTGCCGAAGCCGCTCACCAAGAGCGCGGCCGTCGCCGAGATCGCCCGCCGCACCGGCGCCGCCGCGGTACTCGCCGCGGGCGACTCCCTGCTCGACGCCGACCTGCTGCTCGCGGCGGACCGTGCCTGGCGCCCCGGCCACGGCGAACTGGCCGACCTGGACTGGACGGCGCCGCACGTCACGGCGCTGGAGGCGCGGGGCGTGACGGCGGGGGAGGAAATTGTGCGGGCCTTCGCTGCGGCGTGCACGTAATCTCGTGAGCGGCCTGGAGCCGTCACAACGAGGAGACGCCGTGCCCGAGTTGAAGAACGCCCCGCTCACGTCGGAGCTGTACGCCTACGTCCTGGCCCACAACCCGCCGCTGGACGCGGTGCAGAGCGCCCTGGTCGAGCTCACGCATCACACGCTGCCGGAGGTCGCGGTCAAGCAGATCCCGCACGAACAGGCCGCGTTGCTGGCCTTCCTGGTGCGCCTGACGGGCGCCCGGCAGCTCCTGGAGGTCGGCACCTTCACCGGCCTGTCGGCGCTGTCGATGGCCCGGGCGCTGCCGCCGGACGAGGGCCGGCTGATCACGCTCGACATCTCGGAGGAGTGGACGGCCCATGCGCGCCGGGCGTGGGCCGAGGCGGGCGTCGCGGACCGCATCGAGCTGCGCATCGCCCCCGCCCTGGACTCCCTGCGGGCCCTGCCGGCCGAGCCGCACCTGGACCTGGCGTTCCTGGACGCCAACAAGGACGACTACATCGCCTATTGGGAGGAGATCGTCCCGCGGCTGCGCGTGGGCGGCCTGCTGGTGGTCGACAACGTCCTGTTCAAGGGAACGGTCGTGGACCCGTCGGTGACGGCCGGACCGGGGGCCGACGTCCGCGCGTTCAACGAACACGCGGCGAAGGACGGCCGGATGGAGAGCGTGATGCTGACGGTGGCGGACGGGGTAACGCTGGCGCGGCGGGTGGCCTAGCCGGGGCCTGTCCGGTGCCCCGTCAGGGGCGCGGGGCGGTTACATATGCGGCTCCGCCGCGTGGGCGCGCTCAGCCACCGACGGCCTGCAGCCGACGCACCACCCCCTTACGGGGCGCCCCGGCTCAGCCGCAGCAGCCGCCCCCGCAGCACCCGCCCCCGCCGCCGCCCCCGCCCTGCGGGGCCGGGCCGGCGTTGCCGGTCACGGCGACGGTCGACAGCAGCTTCACCGTGTCCCCGTGCCCGGCAGGGCACACGGCGGGGTCGGACGACTCGGCCATCGGGCGGGTCAGCTCGAACGTGTCACCGCACGCCTTGCACCGGTATTCATAACGAGGCATGCCCGCAGCATAGTCAGCCGGGGTGTCAGTGCCCCAGCCCCCGCTCGTCCCGGATCGCCTGCACCACCCCGGCCGCGACCTCGCGCACGGCCTCCGTCTCCGTGAGGAACCGCCACCAGTCCGGGTGCCGCCCCTCCAGCCCCGCGACCGCGCGCTCCAGCCGCTCCACCGCCGCGTCGAGCGGCTGGGCGTGCCGCGGGTCGGGCGTGCTGCGCCCGGCCATCGCCAGCCGCTGCGCGTCGCGCACGGCGAAGCGGGTGCGCTCGACCTCCTTGCGGTGGTCGAAGGACACCTCGTCCAGCCGCCGCAGCCGCTCGCCGGCCGCGGACACGGCCTCGTCCGTGGTGCTCAGCAGCGCCCGCACCGTCGCCAGCCGGGCCGTCGCGTCCGCCCAGCGCTGCTCGTCCCGCGCCTCCTGCGCCTCGCGCAGCACCTGCTCGGCCCGGCCCACGGCCCGCCCGGCCTCGTCCGGCACCTGCTGCAGGTCCTGCCAGCACGCTGCGCTGTACCGGCGGCGCAGCTCGCTGAGGACGGGGCCGACGGCGCCCGCGCGCGTGGTGAGCGCCTGGGCGCGGGTGCGCAGCGAGACGAGCCGCTTGTCGATCTCCGCAGCCTTCTGCGGCAATTGACCGGCTTGTTCCTGTATGGCCTCGGCCTCGCGCAGCACCCGCTCCGCACGCTCGACGGTCTCGCGCACGCCGTGCTGCCCGGCACCCTGGTTGAGCAGGGTCAGCTCGGGGGAGAGGGCGGCCAGCCGGGCGGCCAGATCGTCGGCGCGCAGCCCCGAGGCCCGTGCGGCGTCCAGCGCGTTGCTCGCGGCGAGCAGCCCCTGCCGGGCCCGCTCCACCGCCGGGGCGACCCGCGCCAGCTCGCTCTCGGCTCTCGCGAGCAGCGGCCCGAGACCCTGCCCGAACCGCTCCAGGTCGCCCTTGACGCGGACGAGCTCGTCCTTGGCCCGCGTGAGATCGGCACGGGCGCGGGAGGCGGCGGAGGCCTCCAGATCCTCCCGATCGAGATCATGCGCATCGACGGCGCCGATGTAGGAGTGCGAAACCTCGTCGATCCGCTGCCCGAACGCCTCGAAGTCGGCGGCCGCCTTGCGGGCGGCGGGGGAGGAGTCCACCGCGGTGATCGTCTCGATGGAGATGCGGAGTTCGCGCTGGGCGGTGTCGAGTTCGTAGAACGCGGCGGCCGCCGCATCCTTCGCGGCCTGGGCGTCGGCGCGCTGCGCCTCGCTGCCGCGGCCCCAGCCCCAGCGGCGCGTGCCGCCGCCGGCGAAGGAGGCGAGGGCGAGGGCGGCGAGCGGAAGCGGAAGCAGCACGAGCCCGGCGGTCTCGCGAACGGACCGCCCTGCGTGCCTCATGGATTGCGCGAAGGTCGCCGTCACGTTGCCGTCTGCCCTCTCCGGTGAGTCTCCCCAGGCCCGAGGGCCATTGTCCCACCCGGCGGGGACAGCACCGGAGGGCGGCTCAGCCGGTGGTGACGGTGATGCTCCCGTTGTTGCTCCGGGCGGTCACCGCGTGCGCACTGGAGGCGTCGCGGGGGACATCGACGCTGACGTGCCCGTTGCCCGCGTGCGTATCGACGTTGTAGGCGGCGCGGGGGAGGGCGATACGGGTGGAGCCGTTGTCGCTCTTCGTCTCGACCCGGTCGGGCACCTGCTGCAGCCCGAGCCGGATGGACCCGTTGCTGCTGGTGACCGAAACCTGCTGGGAACGGATGCCGTCGGCGGTCACGCGTCCATTGGACGTGCCGACCTCGAGCCGGCCGGAGGAGTCGCGCACGTCGACGGACCCGTTGCTGGTGCCGATCTTCAGATCGCTGTCGAAACCGCGGGCGTCGACGGACCCGTTCTTGTCCTTGACGTGCACGGCGATTCCGCGCGGCACCTCGATCCGGTGCTTGGCGTCGCACCCGACACTGATCCCCCGGCAGTGCACCCGCAGCTTGAGGGTGTCCCCGTCCATGCTCCACGTGACCCCCGCGGACCCGCCCACGGCCCACCCGTCGAACCACCGCGTGACCTTCACGTCCTTGCCGCTGCCACTGCCTCCGACGAGCTCGATGGCGGAACTGTCGGTGTCCACGGTGAGCTCCTGCCCACGGACCGTGAACGTCCGGTCCTCAGGCGCGGCGTCCTCGGCACTGGCCCCGCACCCGCTGAGGGCGACACCGGCGACCAGAACGCCACTGATCACGATCGAGGTGCGGGCGACGGCGGTGCGGGGCTGCATGGCGAACTCCGTTCGGGGCGGGTGGGGTGGCCCGGTGGGCCACTGCCCTCGACCCTAGGGACGGAGACCCGGGAAGGGGATCCGGTGCGCTACCGGGTACAGGGTGGGGTTTTCCCCACCTGGGGCGTCATGATCGGGTTTGCCGGGGGGCGGTCCCGGCCATGTAGGCTGTCGGTTCGTGCGAGGGCGCATAGCTCAGCGGTAGAGCGCTGCTCTTACAAAGCAGATGTCGGCGGTTCGAATCCGTCTGTGCCCACCGGCGAGAAAGCCCCGAAGCAATCACGCTTCGGGGTTTTTGACATCCGCAGAGGACATCGGGACACGGCAGGCCGGGCCCCGGCCCCTTGCCCGGCTAACAAAAGCGCAGGTCAGCGACATTGACCGCAGCCACGATCCCCAAACGGTTGTCACCGTTCGGGTCGGTGCCGGGCAACGGACGTGGACGGCCGCAGCCAACGGGATGCGCCTGGGCGCATACTGGGGGCAATGACTAAGCCTGCTGCACCGAAGCGTCATCTGCCCACCAGCCCCTTCAGGGCCCCAGTCACGCCGGCTCCCAAGCACTTCGCCGTGGGTGACCAGGTCACACACGACATGCACGGCCTTGGCCGGGTGATCGGCATCGAGGATGGAGTCGCGGTGCTCGTGGATTTCGGCTCGACGCAAATGCGGATCCTGACCCCGTACGCCAAGATGACCAAGTTGTAGGACCGCTGTGCCCGGTCATGGCACGCCAGGTCTGTGCCCACCATTGGAAAACGCCCCTGCGGAGACCTCTCCACGGGGGCGTTGGCGGTAGCTCGTGACGGCAGTCCCTGCTACGGCCGGCTCCGCCGGGAGCGGAACCAGGCGATCAGGGCGACGACTCCGACAGGGATGAAGACGGCGGCCTTCAGCCCGGCCTTCGCGATGAGCCACTTCCCCAAGGACCCCGACTGCCCCCATTCCGTGAACCAGGCCACGTACGTCAGCAGCCCGCACATCGCCAGCAGGCCCACCAGCGACAGCGCGGTGAGTGCCGGATTCCGCTTCAGTTTCTCGACGTTGGTCCTCTCGCTCATGTGACCGACTATAGGTGACGGTCCGTCAGTGCGGTTCATGGCCATTTCATCGACGACTGTCACTCTGCGCTCAAACTTTGATCGGCGCAGGCCAGTTGACACCCACGGGGAACACCGCCTGCTGCACAGAGGTACGGGGAAAATGGACGCACTCGCACGGGACATCCATGAGCTGGCGGGACGAGAAGGGCTGGGAGGGCATCAGGCCGCCTATCCGTCGATCGCCCCGGCGCAGCGCCGGCATCTGGGCCGGGTCAGGATCGCGGCCGTGGTCCTCGCGGTCCTGGCCGTGATCTGTGTGGCGACCGGATATCCCGGCCTGGTGATCCTCCTGGGCGGCCCGCTCGTGATGTGCCTGATTGCGCTCGTGCGTTACAGCCGCGCGGCCGGCCGCAACGAAGGGTCGCGGCTGGACCTGTACGAGCGGGGACTCACGATCGCCCACCGAGGCCACGTCCGGGCGGTCCGTTACGCCGACACCGACGTTCTGCAGGACACCATCCGGCACACCTACAACGGCATGACCACCAGGATCAGTTACGCGTACACGGTCACCGACACCACCGGCGAAAGCGTGATCCTGCGCGGCGGCTTCGCCGACCCCCAGGAATGGGGACAGGCCATTCAACGGGCAGTGACAGTCGCCCGCTTCCCCCAGGCGCTCGCCCGGCTCGATGCCGGGCAGCGGCTCGACTTCGGCCCGCTGTGGATGACGTCCTCGGAGATCGGTTCCGGCGGCAAGTCGGTGCCGTGGCAGCAGGTCGAGGAGATCGCGGTGAAGGACGGCTACGTGAAGGTGCGCGTCGCCGGCCGCTGGAGCAGCCTCACGATGACGTCCGTACGCCGGATCCCGAACTTCTTCGTGTTCCGCGCCCTCGCGGACCGGTATTGCCGCTGAGCGGCCCTGGTTGTGGGGCCCGCAATCGAGCAGCTGTCAGCTCTGCGCGGTGGGCCGGACGACGATCTCGTTCACGTCGACCGATGCCGGCTGCTCGATGGCGAACGCGATGGCCCGGGCGATCGCCTCGGGCGGGATCGCGATACGGTCCCGCATCTCCGTGATCTGTGCTCTGACGTCCGGATTCGTCGATGCCTCGGCGAAGTCGGTCCCGACCACGCCGGGCGAAACAGTGGTGACCCGCAGGGAGTCACCGGCCTCCTGGCGCAGGCCTTCGCAGATGGCGCGGACCGCGAACTTCGTACCGGCATAGACCGCCATGGCCGGCACGATGCGGAACGCGGCCGTGGACGCGACGGTGACGAAGTGGCCCGCGCCCTGCGCCCGGAAGACCGGCAGCGCGGCGCCGATCCCGTGCAGCACACCCTTGACGTTGACGTCGACCATCTCGTCCCACTCGTCGACCCGCAGATCGTCCAGCGGCGAGATCGTGCCGACACCGGCGTTGCCGACCAGCACGTCGAGCCGGCCGAACCGCTCACGGGCCAGTGCGACCAGGGCGTGCATGTCGTCCCGTCGGGTCACGTCCGTGCGGATCTGCACGGCCGAGCCGCCCGCCTTCTCGATCCGCGCCACCAGCTCCGCGAGGCGCTCGGACCGGCGCGCCCCCAGGACGAGCCGGGCGCCTCGCTCGGCGAGCAGCAGTGCAGTCGCCTCGCCGATACCGCCACTGGCTCCCGTGATCGCCACGACCTTGCCGTCGATTCCCGCCACGATGTCTTCCTCTTCCCTCTCTGCCCCCGGTACCGGTTCCGGGCGATCGCCCGGAACGCGTTCACGGGCCCAGTCTGAGAGGGCTTCAACCCGGTATCCAGGGCTTGCTTATCCCGGCACCAGGAGTGCCATCCTCCCTGCAGAGGCGTCCTGCTCCGCCCCGAGGCCGAGCCCCGCCGTCCACCCGTCATCCCCACGGGCCACCCGACCCCGGCGCACAGGCTGACGAAACGCGGCGGACGCGGCAGCAGGATGTTTCCCATGACCGCTGGAGAGGCCGCCGTGCCCCCGACTTCCGTTGCACCACCGCCCCGTTGGGCCGTCCGGGCCGCGCATCTGACCACCCTCGTCGTCCTGCCCAGCGGACTGTGGCGGATCGCCATGGTGCTCGGTTTCCCGGCCGGTTACTCGGAACAGGGCTTCGTGCCCTTCGAGACGCCCGGTGCAAAGGCCTGGATGCTGACGCTGAGCGTGATCTGCGAGCTTCTGGCGTTCCTGACCATCGGGCTGGTACGGCCCTGGGGAGAGGCCGTACCGCGCTGGGTGCCGCTCGTCGGCGGGCGAACCGTCCGTCCCGCGGCCGTCGTCGCCGTAGCGGCCTTCGGCGCAGCGGTACTTACCGTGCTGTGGGCCAACGTTCCCTGGTGGTGGACGTACCCGCACGAGGACATGACGCACATGGGCAACCTCGTGGTCGGGCTTCTCTACCAGCCGCTGGTCCTCTGGGGTCCTCTGCTCGTCGCCGTCACGGTCTCCTACCACCGACGCCACCGCCCCCGGCGGCAACGGTGAACGCCTCAGCCCAAGGGGACGCCGTTCCACCGCCAGGAGGTCTTGCGCGGCTGCCCCGGCAGTTCGGTGCGGCCCGTGGCCCAGAGCAGGGTGCGCCAGGGGCCTTCGTTCCCGACGGCGACATCGGAGAACAACCGCGCCATCACACGGCTGCAGAGGTCGGCCGAGGGCTCCCAGGCGACCCCGAGCCCCTTGGCGACGTCGTGCATGTGCACCAGCGCCTCGACGATCCCCATTGCGGCGAATCCCTCGGGGTCCGAGGTCCCGTAGGTGTGGTACGCCCGGGTTTCCGGCGACTTCGTCCGCACCACGGCCGCCAGCAGCCCCGTGCACCCTTCGAGAACCCGGATCAGCCCGTCCAGGCCGGCCTCACGGTCGGCGTGCACCGTCTCTTCCGGCCCGCCGGGGCGCAGCCGGCTCAGCACGGTGGGGACGTAGCCGTCCAACGGCGGTACGGGCGGGGACAGTTGCAGCGCGTAGCAGAACATGTCGTCGGCGAGGTGCTCGACCGTCTCCCAGCAGTCCCACTCCAACTCCCCGGCCGGCTTCTCCCAGCTCCCGGCAGGCGCGTCACGGAGGGCCACGACGGCCAGGCGGACGACGTCCTCCAGGTCGTCAGCGGTGACGGGGGTGCGTGCCGGGTTCGCCGATGCGTGTGTCTGTGACATGGCGGGAACGTATCAGCGGGCGGTTCAGCCCTCGAAGCCGTTCGCGCGCAGGATGTCGTCTATGCGGGCGCGGTGCGCCGCCTCCCACATGTCGAGGGATTCGGCCGCCTCCTTGGCCAACTTCGCCCGGGCGTCGGCGAGTACCTGCTCCCGACGGGCGTGGGGAACGACCACGATGCCTTCCTCGTCGGCCACCACGACGTCCCCGGCGTGCACCTGCACCCCGCCGCACTGCACCGGCACGTTGAACGGCTCCACGGCCGCCTTCGTGCCCGGGATCGGGATGACGCCCCTGGCGAAGACGGGGAAGCCCATCGCCCGTACCTCCGCGAGGTCGCGGATGACCCCGTCGGCCACGAAGGCCGCGATCCCCCGGCGCTGCGCGACGGCGCAGACGTTGCCTCCGGCCAGCGCGTAGTCCATGTCCCCGGACTCGACGACGATGACCGAGCCGGGCTCGGCGCGGTGGATGGCCGCGTGCAGCATGAGGTTGTCGCCGGGAGGACACCGCACGGTGAACGCCGGTCCGGCGATGCGCGGCGTCGACGGCCACAACGGGCGGATGCCGGTGTCCATGACCTGTCCGCGGCCGAGGAGGTCGGCGAGGGCGGTCGGGGGGATGTCCTCGAAGCCGGTGGGCCCGGTGGCGTCGTTCATGTGTTTCCTTCCGGTGCCCGCGCAACGTACCAACCGACTCGGCCGATTCCCAGGCCGGGCCGGTCATTTGAACGCGGCCGGAAGCGGGACCACCGGACCCGTGCGTGCCAGGAACAAGCGCGTCGTCGCCTCCAGCCGGACCGTGTCGCCGTGCGCTGCGACCAGCGGTTCCAGCTCCGCGAACAGTGCCTCCCGCTTCCCGCCCGGCATGATGCGGTAGGCGGAGTGGGAGGACAACAGGTCCATGAAGCCTGTGGTGGAGCGTTCGTGCACGGACGTGTAGGTCCGCTGCTCCAGGTCCCCGAAGCCGCCGTCGGCCGCCAGCTCTTGCCGGACCCAGGAGGTGGGGCCGTCCGTGTGGGAGCCGACGAATTCGTCCGGGAACGTCTCCGCGAAGTGCCGGCCGTGGGCGGCGACCAGCCCGCCGCGGAGGCGGGCGTCCACCACGTGCCAGTCGCTCCAGAACAGGGCGATCGCCCCGCCGGGGCGCAACAGCGCCTCACGCGCGCGTGCCCAGCGCACCTCGGGGTCGATCCAGTGCCAGGCCTGTGCGGCGTACAGGAGGCCGTAGCGGCGGTCCGGGCGCCAGGTCTCGAACTCGCCGACCGTCACCGTCACCGTGGCCTCCGGCAGGTCGGCGCACTTGCGCGACAGCAGCTCCGCCATCCGCGGGTCCGGCTCGATGCACGTCAGCGGCACGCCGCGGGCGGCGAAGGCGAGCGCCGCCTTGCCGGTCCCGGCGCCGACCTCCAGCGCGGGAGCCCCTTGCCGGCCGGCGAACGCCAGGACGTCGTCGAACAGTTGGTCCGGATACGCGAGGCGCGCAGCGTCGTACATCTCGGCGACCTCGCCGAAACTGCGACTGCGGCGCCGCTGCTGCTCGCTCTGCGGTGTCGACTCCTCGGTCATGACGGCACCTTAGATGCCCCGTAAGGGGCGCGGGGAACTGCGCGAGCAACTACCGGCGGCTCGCAGCCGACGCACTACCCCAGGGGTCCGGGGCGAAGCCCCGAGAACCTCGACTGCAGGAGCGTCGTGGCTGAGCGCGCAGTTCCCCGCGCCCCTGACGGGGCGCCATGGCATGGGCGCACATACACCAGCGTGAGCGAATACGCACCCCGGCCGACCTCCACAAGGAGCTCGGCGACTTGGGGCTGCTGTAAGGAATCAGGCGTGCGGCCTCAGGCCGAGACGGCCTGTTCCGCCTCCTGCCGAAGCCGCTTCTTGTCCGGCTTGCCCGCATCCGTCAGCGGCAGTGCCTCCGCGAAGACGATGCTCGCCGGCTCGTACATCGTGCCCCGCTCCTCGCGGACGAACGTGCGCAGCTGCTCCGCGTCGACGCCGCTGCCCGGCACCGGGACGACGACTGCGTGGACCTGCTCCATGCGGTCGGCGTCGCGGACGCCGAAGACCGCGCTCTGGAGCACCTCCGGGTGGGAGTTGAGGACGTCCTCGAGCTCGCTGGTGTACACGTGGCCGCCGACCACGACGATCATGTCCTTGATGCGGTCGACGACGGTGATGTAGCCCTCGTCGTCGATGAAGCCGATGTCACCGGTGTGCAGCCAGCCGTCCCGCAACACCTCGGCGGTCAGCTCCGGCTGCTTCCAGTAGCCCTGCATCAGCCGATCCGAGTGGATGCATATCTCGCCGTGCTCGCCGACAGGCAGGTCGTTGCCGCTCTCGTCGCGGATCGCGATCTCGACGCCCTCCAGCGGCTTGCCCGCGGAGCGCAGGCGCTGCAGGTGGCGCGGGTGTTCGAGGTCGTGGTCCTCGGTGGTGAGGATGCTGATGCCGCCGGCCTCGTTCTGCCCGTAGAACTGCAGCAGTACGGGGCCGAAGCGGCGCACCGCGTCCGCGATGCGGGCCGGGGAGGACTGGCAGCCGCCGTAGGCGACGCAGCGCAGGCTGGAGGTGTCGGTGCGGGCCGCGTCCGGGTGGTCCATCAGCTGGTACAGCAGCGGCGGCAGCAGGAAGAGGTCCGTGATGCGCTCGCGCTCGATGGCGGCGAGGACGGCCGCGGGGTCGAAGTCCTCCAGCAGGACGACGACGCCGCCCTCGCGCAGGGTCGCGTCGGCCAGGTGTCCGGCGGCGTGGGCGAGGGTGGTGCAGACGAGCAGGCGGACCTCGGAGTTGTGCTCCAGCGCCCGGAACGGGTTCTGCCCGAACGTGCTGCAGATCCCCTTGGGGTGGCCGGTCGTGCCGCCGGTGTGCCGGATGGAGCACAGGTCGTCGGGCTGTGCCTGGTTGGGGAACGGCTCGGCGGATTCGCCGGCGGCCAGTTCCAGCAGGTCGGTGCCCACGTCCGAAGGGCCGAGGACGAGCACGGACTTCACCGGGGCCAGGTCCGTGACCTCGGCGGCCCGTGCGGCCAGGCGCGGGTCGACGATCAGCGCGTGCGTCTCGACGTCGCGGACGATGGTGGCCTGGACGTCGGCGGACAGCTTGTTGTAGAGGTGGTTGACCTTGCAGCCGAGCAGATTGGCCGCGTAGCGGGCGGCGATGATCTCGGGCAGGTTGCCGCTCAGCAGGGTGACCGTGTGCCCGCGCTGCAGCCCCTGGGCCCGGAGGGCCCGGGTCATGCGGTAGACGAGGTCGCGGATCTCGCCCGCGGTGACGCGCCGGTCCCCGTGGATCAGGGCCTCGTGGCCGGGGTCGGAGCCGAGGGCGTCCAGGTTCTCCTCGACGTAGGTGCGGAAGGCCGGCGAGGTGTCCACGCCGGTGCTCGTGCTGGGCATTGCGGATCCTCCAGTGAGGTTGCTCTAGGCAACCAGACTGTCGTGATTGTTTCGGCTTGAGCAACTCCGGTGCGTAACTTGTCGCGAAACCTCCGGAAACTCGTCGGAAATGTGACGTCGGAAAGGCGTCGGAAAGGCGACACCCCGGTTTCCTCACCGGCCCGTCGGCAGCGGGAGCAGGCCGCCTCCCTGCTCCCGCAGCCATAAGCGGTATGTCTCGTTCCGTTCGGCCGCCGCCGCATACGCCTCCATCAGATCGCCGAACAGCGCGTCCAGTTCGCGCAGCGGCAGCGCACCCGGCCGTGACGCCAGCGACAGCTGTGCCGTCAACGGGTCGCCGAGCAGCGGGCGGACGACCGTCCCGGCCTCCGGTGCCGCCGTCGGCTGGCAGCAGCGCACCGCCTCGCCGGAGGCGACCAGTTCGGCCGCCGTCGTGGTGTCGCGGACGTGCAGGATGCGGGGGTCCAGGCCCGCGGCCGTGAACGCACGGCGCAGCGCCGTCGCCTCCTGGTCGGCCGCCGGGTCGGTGATCCAGTCGTCACCGGCGAGTTCAGTCAGCGGCACCACGGGGCGCGCGGCCGCCGGGTGTCCGGCGGACAGGGCGACGAAGCGCGGCTCGCAGGCGATGAGCACGCGGCGCTCGACCCCGGCCGGGACGTGCAGCGGAAAGCCCGTCGTCTCGTGGACGAACGCGACGTCGAGCTGGTTCGTCGCCAGCAGTTGCAGCAGGACGGTGGAGGAGACGTCGATGTGGATCGTCGTGTCCGTCTCCGGCAGCCGCCGGTGGATGCGGTGCAGCCAGCCCGTCACCGCGCGGCTGCCGATGCTGCCGACGCGCAGCCGCACCCCGCCGATGCCGAGTGCCGCGTCCCTGGCCGCGGTGACCAGGGCGCTCATCTCGGCGACGATGGGGCGGGCGCGGGCGAGGACGGAGTGGCCGAGGGGAGTGGGGCGGCTGCCGGTCCGTTCGCGGGTGAACAGCAGCCCGCCGACGGAGCCTTCGATGCGGCGGAGCTGCGTGGTGAGGGAGGGCTGGGTCATGCCCAGCTGCACGGCGGCCTTGCGGACGCTGCCGGTGTCGGCGATGGCGCAAAGTGCACGGAGGTGCCTGACCTCAAGCTCCACGCAGGGAGCATAACTTCGCCTCGTGCGTCACACCAGACACATGACAGAGATCGTCCGACTACGGAGCGCGAAGGATAGGTGATTGGGCCGCGCTATGCCCAATTGGCATCATCCTCACCAGCGTTAACACGTCACAGACTCAAGGGGAACAAGCGTTCACCCGTTGAACTCCGGCCGTCGGCCCACCCGATGCGGCCCGGGGTTCTCGGCACGAATGGAGTCCCCCACATGAACCGCTCCACCGCAGTGCTGTCCGCCGCCCTCGGGCTGGGGCTGGCAGCCGCCATGACCGCCGTGCCCGCCTCGGCGGCGACCACGGCGCACCCGGCGAAGTCCGCGAAGTCCACGGAGTCCTCGCGGGCCGCCTACGTCGGCTCGGCCCGCGAACAGGCCGACACCAAGGCCTTCTTCGAGGCCGTGCTGAAGTCCGCGAAGGCGAAGCAGGCGGCGTCGCCCGGCGTGAGCACCGTGACGGTCACCTACGACCCCAGCCAGGCGCCGAGCTTCCAGAACGAGATAGCCAACGCGGCCCGGATCTGGAACAGTTCCGTCCGCAACGTCCAGCTGAGAGCGGGCGGCAACGCGGACTTCGACTACTACGAGGGCAACGACTCCCGCGGCTCCTACGCCAGCACGGACGGCCACGGCCGCGGGTACGTCTTCCTGGACTACCAGCAGAACCAGCAGTACGACTCGACGCGCGTCACCACGCACGAGACCGGTCACGTCCTGGGTCTGCCGGACCACTACTCGGGCCCGTGCAGCGAGCTGATGTCCGGCGGCGGCCCCGGCCCGTCCTGTACGAACCCGTACCCGAACGCCGCCGAGCGCAGCCGCGTCAACCAGCTCTGGGCGAACGGGCTGAAGTCCCTCGACCGGGACGTGTTCACCAAGGTCCGGTGAGCAGGCTGTCGTTGGCCGCTCTCAAGCGTCACTGAGCGTCCCTGAACTACGGCAGCGGGCCGGCTCCGTCGATCGGAGCCGGCCCGCTGTCCGTTGTCCCACTGCCTCAATGCGGCTGTGCTTCCGGTTCCTCGGGGCGCTTCATCAGGTACACCGCTCCCGCGCCCGCCGCGAACAGCGCGAGGACGGAGACCGCGGTGCCGAGCCAGGTCGCGCCGAGCCACAGGCCGCCGAAGTAGCCCAGGCTGACGCTGTATGCAGCCCAGGTCACACCCGCGAGCGCGGACCACGGCAGGAACTCGGCCACCCTGCGGTGCATCACGCCCGCGCCGAGGCTGACCACCGAGCGGCCGGCGGGCGCGAAGCGGGCCAGGACGACGAGCGGTCCGCCGCCGCGCAGCAGGGCCGTGCCCAGCTTGGCCTGGGCGGCGGTCAGCCGGCGGGAGCGGGCGATGGCACGGTCGAAGCGGTCGCCGCCGCGCCAGGCGAGGCGGTAGGCGACCATGTCGCCGAGGACGGACGCGGTGGCTGCACAGGCGACGAGCGCGAACATGTTGGGGAAGCCGGTGTGCCCGTGAGCCGCGTCACCCACTGCATCGGCGGCGGAACCCGCGGCCGCGGTGGCGGCGGTGATCACCAGGACCCCGCTCGGCAGTACCGGCAGGAAGACGTCCAGGAGGACGGACAGCCCGACGATCACGTATATCCATGGGGTGTCGGCCAAGGTCCCCAACTGCTCCAGCACGTCCTGATCTCCCGGTACGGTCCCCCGCCGCGACGTCGCAGGGGAGCGGCAGGGGCGGCCTTCACAACCGTACAGCGTACGCCTGAAGTAAACGGGAGATGAGCACGGGGCGCGTGATGTTCTTCGCATCACGCGCCTCAAGGTGCACATCGGTCGTGCGCATCAGATCAGTTGAGCGCACCGCGCCCCGGCCGGGTCGGCGGTCAGGCGGAGTTGCGTGCGGAGCGGCCGAAGAAGCGGTCCAGGGAGAGCGCGCCGGGACCGGTGAAGACCAGCAGCAGGAAGGCCCAGCAGAACATCGCGGACCCCTCGCCGCCGTTCTGGATCGGCCACAGGGCCACCTTCTGGTGGACGTTGAAGTACGCGTAGGCCATGGAGCCGGAGGCGATCAGCGCCGCGGTGCGGGTGCCGGTGCCGAGCAGCACGAGGACGCCGGCCACGAGCTGGATGACGGCCGCGTACCAGCCGGGCCAGGTGCCCGTGGGGATGGTGCCGCCGTGGGTGCCGGCCGCGCCGCCCAGGATGCCGAAGAGCGAGGCGGCGCCGTGGACCGCGAAGAGCAGGCCGACGACGATGCGGAACAGCGACAGGACGTACGGGCGGGCCGCGTCCAGGCGTCCGGTGAGCGAGTCGGGCGCGGGGGCGGCGGCGCGAGCGGCGGCCGCCGGGGTCGTGGGGGAGGCCGTGGGGGTCGGCGTGGGAGGCATGCGTGGGGCTCCTCATGTGACGGGGACGGGTGACAAAGGAGTACTTCAGGTTAGGGCTCCCTAAGAGTGCTTGCAAGTTCAAGTTCTTGATTTTCCGTGCCGTGACGAACCCTTTACGGAGGGCTCCGTAGGGTGGCCGGGTGCTCGCCGCCGCAGCGCTGCTGCCCGTCAACACCACCCTCGGCGTGTTCCTCGCCGTCCTGCTCGTCGCGACCGTCGCCGTCGCCGCGGCCGCGCACCTCGCCGACGGGCACGAGCGCCCCTACGCCCGGGCCGTCGCCCTGGCCGGGCTGCGCGCGGCCGTCCAACTGGCCGCCGTCTCCGCCCTGATCGGGTGGGTGGTGCACGCGGTGCCGCTGCTGCTGGGCTTCGTGCTCCTGATGTTCGCCGTCGCGGTGCGCACGGCCGGGCGGCGCATCACCGACAACCGCACCTGGTGGTGGACCGCGCTGCCGATCGCCGCCGGGGTCCTGCCCGTGGTGGCCGCGCTCCTGCTGACCGGGCTCGTCCCGCTCAAGGGCGTGGCCCTGATCCCGATCACGGGCATCCTCATCGGCGGCGGCCTCACGGCGACCGTGCTGGCCGGGCGGCGGGCCCTCGACGAACTGCGCACCCGGCACGGCGAGGTCGAGGCGGCCCAGGCGCTCGGCCTGCTCGACCGGGACGCCCGGCTGGAGATCGCACGCCCCGTCGCGTCCGACGCGCTGCTGCCCGGGCTGGACCAGACCCGCACTGTGGGACTGGTCACCCTTCCCGGCGCCTTCGTGGGCATGCTGCTGGGCGGTGCCTCACCGCTGTTGGCCGGGGCGGTGCAGCTGTTCGTGCTGGTCGCGCTGATGGCGGTGCAGGTGGTGGCGGTCGCGGTCACGCTGGAGCTGGTGGCCCGCGGGCTGCTGCACCGGGCGCCGCGTCACGTACCCTGAGGGGAGCAGAAGGGGAGTAGCTCTTCGCCGGACCGTCGACATACTGCCGAGCCTCGTGCCCGGCCGGCGCCCGGAGGCCGGATCGCTTGCGCTTGCAGGCCCGGCCAGCGAGACCTTCGGCAGCAGTGTCCATTGGTGATGCTGCCGTGCCGAAGCGACCCCTGAACTCGTCGGTGCGGTACGACAGCGTCGCCCTCCGACTTGAGGAACCTCTCCTGTGTTCAGCTTCACCGTCGCCGCGCTGGTCTTCGGCGTGATCTTCCTGGCCGAGCTCCCCGACAAGACCGCCCTGGCGTCCCTGATGCTCGGTACGCGCTACCGGGCCTCGTACGTCTTCGCCGGCGTCGCGGCCGCCTTCGCCGTGCACGTGGCGCTCGCCATCGCGGCGGGCAGCCTGCTGACGCTGCTGCCGCAGCGGCTGCTCCAGGGCGTGGTCGGGGTGGCCTTCCTGGTGGGCGCCGCCATGCTGCTGCTGAAGAAGGACGACGACGAAGAGGAGATCAAGAAGCCTGCGGACCAGTCCTTCTGGAAGGTGTCCGGGGCGGGCTTCATGCTGATCCTGGTCGCGGAGTTCGGCGACCTCACGCAGATCATGACCGCGAACCTGGCCGCGCGCTACAACGACCCGGTCTCGGTGGGCGTGGGCGCGACCCTGGGCCTGTGGGCGGTCGCCGGCGCGGGCATCGTGGGCGGCAAGGCCCTGATGCGCCGCGTGCCGCTGGCCCTGATCACGAAGGTGGCGGCCCTGGTGATGCTGGCACTGGCGGGCTTCAGCCTGTACGAGGCCGTGATCGCCCCGTAAGGGGCGCAGGAAGTGCAGCGCGTCGGCTGCGGGCTTGTTGTGGCTGGTCGCGCAGTTCCCCGCGCCCCTTTGGGGCGCGATCACCAGCCCCGTAAGGGGCGCGGGGAACTGCGCGACCAGCCGAGAACGACCCGCAGCGGAAAAAGGATCCCCGCCCACCCGCTCGGACGACCCCGAACCCCCGGAAGGGATCCGCTGTGCGCGGGCCGCCGAGCGGGCGGGCGGAAGCCTGAGTCAGCCGACCGTCAGCACGATCTCGCCGTCCGCCCCCGCGGACACGCGGACCCGGGTGAGGTCGTCCACGGCCACATCCGGCGCGAGCGCGGCAGCGCGAGGGCCGACCCCCACAACCCTCATACCGGCGGCGCGCCCCGCCGCAATCCCGGCCTCCGAGTCCTCGAAGACCACGCAGTCCGCGGGCGCGAAGCCCAGCTCCGCGGCCCCCTTGAGGAAGCCCTCGGGGTCCGGCTTGCTGGCGCTCACGGACTCCGCCGTGACGCGCACGTCCGGCATCGGCAGGTCCGCCGCCCCCATGCGCGCCCGCGCCAGGCCGCTGTCCGCGGACGTGACCAGGGCGTGCGGGAGGCCGGCCAGGGAGGCCATGAAGGCGGGCGCGCCCGGCACCGGCACGACGCCGTCGACGTCGGCCGTCTCGGCCGCGAGCATGCGCCGGTTGTCGGCGTGGTTGAGCTCCATGGGGCGGTCCGGCAGCAGGACGGCCATGGTCGCGTAGCCCTGGCGGCCGTGGACGACCTTCATGACCTCGTCCGCGTCCAGGCCGTGTTCCCCGGCCCAGCGGCGCCAGCAGCGCTCGACGACGGCGTCGGAGTTGACGATGGTCCCGTCCATGTCCAGCAGCAGTGCGCGGGCGGTGAGCGTGATGGTCATCCGAGGACTCCAGAGCGCGGGAGAAAGACAAGCGGCCCCGTCCACCGGTCAGGGAGTGCGGGCGGGGCCACTTTGTTTCTCAAAGATACAAAAACCACCGCCAAGAACGCCAATGCCCCTGGTCGCAGCGGCTGCGCGGGTCCTCTCCCGGTCCGCCCGAACGGGCGCCCCGGCAGGCCGTACGGGCACTTCCGGCTCACGATGGAGCTTGACGGAACCCCGACCCCGGCCGCACCACGGAGGGGAGTTCCCATGGCGCAGGACCGACCCGCACTCCCACCCGAATCCGCCCCCGGCCATGCCACGGCCGCCGCCCCCGGGGCCGTGCCCGGCGCGGGGCAGGAGCAGCGCAGCGTGCGGGTCGCCATCGGCGCCCTGCTGCTGGGGATGCTGCTGGCGGCGCTCGACCAGACCATCGTCTCCACCGCCCTGCCCACGATCGTCAGCGACCTCGGCGGGCTGGAGCACCTGTCGTGGGTGGTCACGGCCTATCTGCTCGCCTCCACCGCCGCGACCCCGCTGTGGGGCAAGCTCGGCGACCAGTACGGGCGCAAGAAGCTCTTCCAGACCGCCATCGTCATCTTCCTCGTCGGCTCCGCCCTGTGCGGGGCCGCGCAGAACATGCTGGAGCTGATCGGCTTCCGCGCCCTGCAGGGCCTGGGCGGCGGCGGGCTGATCGTGCTGTCGATGGCGATCGTCGGCGACATCGTGCCGCCCCGCGACCGCGGCCGCTACCAGGGCCTGTTCGGTGCGGTCTTCGGCGGTACGAGCGTGCTCGGGCCGCTGCTCGGCGGGCTGTTCGTGGACCACCTCAGCTGGCGCTGGGTGTTCTACGTCAACCTGCCCGTCGGCGTCGTCGCGCTCGCCGTCATCGCCGCCGTGCTGCACATCCCCGTCCACCGCACCCCGCACCGCATCGACTACCTCGGCACCTTCCTCATTGCGTGCGTCGCCGTCTGCCTGGTGCTGATGACCTCGCTCGGCGGCACCACCTGGGCCTGGTCGTCCTGGCAGATCGCGTGCCTCGGCGTGCTCGGCGTGGCCCTGCTCGTCCCCTTCGTGCTCGTCGAGCGGCGCGCGGCCGAACCCGTCCTGCCGCTGGGCCTGTTCCGCAACCGCACCTTCACGCTCTGCTCGGTCATCGGCTTCATCGTCGGCTTCGCGATGTTCGGCTCGATGACCTACCTGCCGACCTTCCTGCAGGTCGTCCACGGTGTCTCGCCGACCCTGTCCGGCGTGCACATGCTGCCGATGGTGGCCGGCATGCTGATCGCCTCCACCGGCTCCGGCCAGATCGTCAGCCGCACCGGCCGCTACCGCGTCTTCCCCATCGCCGGCACCGGCGTGATGACGATCGGCCTGCTCCTGCTGCACCAGCTCGAACCCACCACCAGCACGGGCGAGATGAGCGTCTACTTCTTCGTCTTCGGCTTCGGGCTCGGCCTCGTGATGCAGGTGCTCGTGCTCGTCGTGCAGAACTCCGTCGGCTACGAGAACCTGGGCGTCGCCACCTCCGGCGCCACGTTCTTCCGCTCCATCGGCGCCTCGTTCGGCGTCTCGGTGTTCGGCACGATCTTCTCCAACAAGCTCGGGCCCAGGGTCGCCGCGGCCCTCGCCGGAGCCACCCTGCCGCCCGGTGTCACCCCCGCCGCCCTGCAGGCCGACCCGCGAGCCGTGGGCCGCCTGCCGGCCGCGGAGCGGGCGGACGTCCTCGGCGCCTACTCCCAGTCGATCACCGACGTCTTCGTCTACGCGGTGCCTGCTGCCCTCCTGGCCTTCGCCCTCGCCTGGTTCCTCCGGGAGGAGCCGCTGCGCAGCGCCGTCACCGCGCCCGACGCCGGCGAGGTCGTCTCCAGCAACCCCGTCCAGCGCTCCTCGCGGGACGAGGCCGCCCGCATGCTCTCCCTGCTCGGCAGCCGAGAGGGCCGCAAGCGCATCTACGAGAAGATCACCGAACATGCCGGGCTCGACCTGCTGCCCGCCGCGAGCTGGATGCTGCTGCGCATCAACCGCTACGGATCCGCCGAGCCGTCGTTGCTCGCCGATCGCGCGGGCATCCCGCTGCGCGTGGTCACCGAGGCCGGGCGGCAGTTGGAGACACGCGAACTGGTGCGGCGCGAGGGAGTGCTGTTCGTCCTCACCGAGGAGGGCAAGCGGCAGGCCGAGTTGCTCTTCGACGCGCGTAAGCAGTCACTCGCCGAACTGCTCGGCGACTGGTGGACACCGGACCGGCCCACCGACCTCAACGTGCTCGTCCGCGAACTCAGCGCCGAGTTGTGCGGCTCCGACGAGGAACAGCCGCGCGACGGCGGCGAAGTCAGACGGGATCACGACGCGCGGCCATGAACTCGGCCCGGCTGATGGGCCAGTGGCTCGGCCGGTTGCCCGGCCAGTCGCTTGGCCATCCAGACCTCCGCGTACGCGCTGTCGTTGTAGGCAGGCGTCTCGCGGAAACCCTGGCGCGCGTAGAGCGCCCGCGCCTCCACCAGGTCCAGCCGGGTGTCCAGCACCAGCCGCTCCGCACCCCACGAGCGGGCCGTCTCCTCGGCCGCACCCAACAGCACGGGCCCGCCGCCCCGTCCGCGGTGCGCGGGCCGTATGAACATCCGCTTCACCTCGGCCGTCCGCGCGTCCAGCCGCCGCACACCCACGCACCCGGCCGGCTCGCCGCCGTACCGGCCCATCAGGAACACGCCGTGCGGCGGGACGAGATCGTCGCTGGGGTCCTCGGCCAGGTGCCGCTCGATCTCCTCCGGAGTGCACCGCCGGCCGTGGTGCAGCAGGTACCAGCGGTCGGCCACGTCGACGAGGTACTCGCGCAGCAGTGCGGCCGATCCGGGGGAGCCGACGGGCTCGGGGGCGACGGTCCAGGAGGACGAGGTCGTGATCATGGCAAGGATCGTCGCACGGGACGGACATGAGGGTGATGGGGATGACGGACACGGGCATGAGGACGAGACCCTTCCCGCCCACCGGACGGCCGCTCGGCGCCGTCGGACTGGGCTGCTCCGGGCTGAGCCCCTGGATGTACGCCCACTCCGGCTTTGACGACACTGAAGCCGCCGCCCTCCTGCACGCCGCCGTCGACCGTGGCGTCACCTGCCTCGACACCGCGGGCGTGTACGGCGAGGGCCACAACGAGACGCTGCTCGGCCGCACCCTGTCCGCCCGCCGCCACGAGGTGTTCCTGGCCACCAAGGCCGGCTTCGTCGTGGACGACCTGGCGGCCATGGCCCTGCACCGCGACGGCAGACCGGCACAGCTGCGCGCCGCCGTGGAGGCGAGCCTGCGCCGGCTGCGCACCGACGCCGTCGACCTCTGCTACCTCCACCGCATCGACCCGGACGTCCCGTTGGAGGACAGCTGGGGCGCCCTGGCCGCACTGGTCAAACAAGGCAAGATCGGTCACCTCGGCCTGTCGGACGTCCGGGTCCGCGACGCCGAACGGGCCCACCGCATCCACCCGGTCGCGGCGGTGCAGTCCGAACTCTCCCTGTGGGACCGGAAGTCGCAGCCCGTCGTCCGCTGGTGCGCGCGCAACGGCGCGATGTTCGCCCCGTACGCACCCCTGGGGCGCGGCTTCCTCACCGGCACGATCACCCCGCACACGGACTTCGCCCCCGGCGACGTCCGCGCCCGCCACCCCCGCTTCACGCGCCGCGCCCGCACGGCCAACGAGCGCATCCTCACCGTCCTGCGCACGGTCGCGGCCCGCCACGCCGCCACCCCCGCCCAGATCGCCCTCGCCTGGACCCTCGCGCAGGGCGCGCACGTCATCCCCGTCCCCAGCACCACCCGGCTGCGCCACCTCCACGACAACATCGCCGCCGCGACCCTGGGCCTCACCCCGCGGGACCTCGCCGAACTGGACGGGGCGCCGGTGGCGGTGGAGGGGGAGGGCTCCTGAACGGTGTCACCGTGCGCGGCGGGCGCGCCGGACCACGACCACGGCGCCCGCGGCGGCCAGCACGGCGGCACCGCCCGCCGCGGCGGCGATGGTGCCGGTGCCGACGCCCCCGTCGTGGTCCGCCGCCCGGCAGGTGCCGGCCTTGCCCAGGTCGGCGGGGGTGACGCGGTAGCGGGCCCAGACCTCTTTGTCCGCCGGGCCGTCGGTGCTGCCGTCGAGATGCCGGTGTACGGGGTACAGCCCCGCCTTCGCATCGCACTTGACGGTCGTGGCCGCGGTCAAGGAGGCCTTGGCGCCGCGGCCCACGGGCTTGTCGGCGAAGGCGGGCGAGACGAACGTGACCTCCCCGTCCCGCCCTTCGTCCCCGCTGTCGTCGATCACGACGCGGTCGCCGGGCCGGAAGGAGCGGACGTCCCAAGGGGACTCGGGCCAGGGGGTGTTCGCGGGCCACTGCTCCTCGGGGGAGTCGGCCACCGGGCGGTCCTTCTCGTCGTCGTGGCACTGCCGGCGGGCGGCGGAGCCGACGTCCTGGACCCGGACCTCCGTCCATGACGCGGCGTGTTCCGCCGGGTGACGGTCCAGATACGAATGGGTTTCCACCGCATAATCACCTGGCGGGATATCGCACTTGACGGAAACCGTCGCCGTGAGGAGAGGCGTGTGCATCCGCATGGTTCCGTCGGCGCTGAATGCCTTCGACGTCACCACGTCGCCATTCGTGACTTGGCCGGGTTCTGCGGTCACCTTTATGTGGTCTCCGGGCCGGACGGAGTGAATTCCGGCCGGTGCAAGCGGAATTGATCCATCGGCTGCAGCGGGGGCCGTGATGGCTGTGGATGCCCCGACGGCCAGCACAAAAGCGGCCGTACGCAGGTGATTCATGGCCGATTCCCGCCCTCTCCTGTGACTCCGAACGGACGCGCGTCCTTTACGCTCTTTACGCTAGCGTGCCTCACTTTGAACTCGCTTCGCATTGGCGTGAGTTCATCACATTCTGCAGGAGGTCGCACCCGTGCCGAACCACTCGCGATGGCTTCCGGTTCTGGGAATCGGTCTGTGTACGGCCCTGCTCGGTATCGGCCCGGCAGCGGCCGCGCCCGGTTCCGCATCGAGACCGGTTCCCCTGCCGTTATCGCCTTCCCCCTCATCCCCTTCCCCTTCATCGTCTTCCTCCTCGTCGCCTTCCCCCTCCGGGGTGCACCACTCGCCGCCGCCGACGGGGCCCGCGCCGGACACCTCGCATCCCGGGCCGGGCCTGCGTGAAGCGGAGGCGTACTGGACGGCGGACCGCATGGCCGGCGCCCGGCCCCTCGACGCCGGCAAGGGCGGATCCCCGCAGCAGGCCGGGGCGGCGGCTGCCGGGCCGGGCGCACGGGACTCCGCACACGCCGGCTCGGGGGACTACTTCGAGGGCCTCCCCATGGTCGGCACCTTCTTCTTCCGCGACACCCCCCTCAACGGCAAGAACACGTACTGCACCGGAAGCGTCGTCCACAGCCGCGGCCGCAGCCTGGTGCTGACCGCCGGACACTGCGGCATCTCGCTGCGGCGCGCCACGGAGCAGATCTTCGTGCCGCAGTACCGGTACAAGGCCTCGGCGGCCGACCAGCCGCACGGCGTGCTCCCGCTGGAGAGAATCTTCATGGACAGCCGATACGCCGGAGTGGCGACGGACGTCAGGAAGAAGTCGGTCGTCTCGGACCTGGACCTGGCCTTTGTCAAGGTGGGGCCCAACCGCAAGGGCAGGGCCGAGGACGTCACCGGAGCCCTGACGTTCACCCGTACCCCCGGCTACCACAACGACGTCACCGTCATCGGCTATCCGTCGAGCGACAAGGTCAACAGCCGTCATCAGGCGAGACGTTGCCCCGTCTCCACCACCCGCCTACCCGGCTACCACCAGATGCGGATGGTGTGCGGCGGCTACTACGGCGGGGTCTCCGGAGGGCCGTGGATCACGGACTACGACGCCGAGCACCGCACGGGCAAGATCATCGGGAGCACCGGCGGGTACAACGGCGGTGGCAACGACGAGGAGGTCGACTACGTGACCTACTCGCCGCGTTACGGCAACGACGCCATGGCCCTCTACGAGGACGCCGATGCGGACCGCGAGCCGCAGCGCCCCCACCCCTACGACCCTCCGGACGACAGCCCCGTCCTGCCCGGTCACGCGAGCACCTGGAAGCACGCCAGGCTCATGGCCTCAGGGGACTTCACCGGCAACGGCCACAGCGACCTGATCGTCGTCTGGACCGACGGCGAGGTGACCCTCTATCCGGGCAACGCCAAGGGCGGCTTCCGGCCGGAGCGCCGGCTCATGGAGTCGCACGGCAAGTTCGAGAACGCCCTGACCATCACGGCCGGCGACTTCGCGGGCTCCACCCAGTTCGACCTTCTGGTGCGCTGGCTGGACGGCAGCGTCACCCTGTTCCCGGACGTGGGTTCCAAGGGCCTCGACGTCCCCGGCGAGCCGATGGTCGAGAAGGGATCCGTCTGGAAGCACGCCGTCCAGTTCACTGCGGGACGGTTCAACGCGGCCAAGTACGTCACCGACCTGCTCGTGCGCTGGTCCGACGGCGAAGTCAGCCTCTACACCAACGTGGGGGCGAGGACCTTCGGCACGGAGCACAGGCTCCTGAAGAAGAACCCCGCCTGGAAGTCCGCGAACGTCTTCGCGAGCGGCGAGTTCTCCGGAAACCGGAAGTGGGACCTGATGGTCCGCTGGGAGAACGGCGCCCTCGACACCTACGTGGGCACCACGACGGCAGCCCTCGGCCGTGAGGTGCACATCCACGGCGCCGACAGCACATGGACCCATGGCCTCGTCATGACGGCGGGCGACTACACGCCCAACGGCCACACTGACGACGTCATCGTCCGCTGGTCGGACGGCGAGGTGACGATGTACACGGACACCCGTGCCGGCCGCCTCGGAACCGAGGAACCCCTCGTCACACCGACCACATGACGTGCGGGCGCCCTCGCCGCGGCGCTGGACCTCACCCCGCGGGACCTCGCCGGGGTGGACGGGGCGCCGGTGGAGGGACCATCAACGGGTCCGTCGCGGCGGCGCCGAGCAGGCCGAGGCCGGCGGAGGTCGGCGTGTGCAGCATCGCGCTGCGGTGGCGGACCGCGGCCGTGAGCCCTGCCGAGCGCAGGACGGAGGCGTGTTCGCTGGCGCTCGCCGGGGCGATGCCGGTGCGGGCGGCGAGCTGGGTGGTGCTGCTGTTCGGGTGGGCGGCGATCGCGCACAGCACGGCGGCGCGCGTCCGGCCGAGGAGCGCGGACAGGGACGGGGGCGGTACGGCGCCGGGGGACCGGGGCGCGGCGGCGGGGTGCTCGCCGTGGCGGACCGGGTAGGACAGCCAGTGCTGGGGCCGGGCGTCCTGCACGTTGCACGGATCCACTCCCACGAACGGTCTGTCGCCGTACAGTGTGGGGACCAACAGCAGCCCGCGGCCCCCGAGTCGGACCTCCAGGTCGACGAAGAAGGCGACCTCGAGCACGGGAGGGCGCCAGCGGATGCGGAGCGGGTCGAGGCCCGCCAGCAGGCTCTCGACACCGCCCGTGGCCAAGTGCTGGATCCGCAGGGCCCGATCGGCGCTCGCCAGTGAGTCGATGCGCGGCCAGTCGGCGCCTTCGTCCCGGTCGTGGATGTGAGCCAGCATGTCGAAGTACTGCTGCAGGGGCTCCGGTCCCGTGTCGTGACGGAGCACCCAGTGCTGCTGGGTGAGGTCCGCCAAGTGCTTGCGGACCTGCGCGTGGGGTGTGGAGCACAGCCGCTCCAAGGCTTCCCGGGGGTGCCGGCACTCCACGGGCGACAGCACGAACGCGGGGAGGCGCCCCTTCCAGGGATGCCGGTCGACGAGCCGCACGAGCGGGGCCGACAGCGGTTCGAACGACTCGTACCGCCCGCTCCCGCGGCGGCGGGCACGGGCCGGCTGCCACTTCGCCCAGGTCATCATGCCGAGTTCGACCAGGGGACGGGGCCCCTCGGCGAGGCGCGTGCGGGCGAGGTCGTCGGCCGTGAAGTGGATCCGTATGGCCACGGCTCGATTGTGGCCGTGTACGGGACATTCGGGCCACGCCGAATCAGGTCAACGGGGGCGGCCGGATCGGCAATTCTGGGACTCGGGGGACGGCGTGGTGTTCCCCGCCTCTTACGGGGGTGGAGGCGGGGGACGCCGCCCTGTGGCCCGGTGCGGGTGGCTCCCGGAGCGGAGTTGACGCTTCCGGTGACGCAAACCTTCGGATCCGACGGTGCGGGGTGATGGTTCGTGACACTGGAATGAGCTATTCCGCTGCGGGCGGGTGGGGGGTCAGAGGCGCGCATAGTTGCGTGCTGCCTCGCGCGAGAGGGCGACCCACATCTTGCTTCCGCCGCCGAGGGGCGTACCCATGTGGTCGAGGCCGACGATGCCTCCGCAGGAGCCGACGACGGTGTCCAGCGTGGACAGTGCCTCGCGCCGCCGCGCGTGACAGGCCTTGCTGGCGGTTGCGGTGTGGGCGGGGTGCTCGTCGAACACGGTGAGCCGCAGCACGCCGAACCTCCAGCGCAGTGAGAGGCTCACTCCCTGCCCGGGGGTGAACTGGCATGCGTGGGCGACGAGTTCCGATGCGGCGAGCGTGCCGAGCTCGCTCATGTCGGCGAGCCCGTGGTCGGAGAGCAGGCGCCTGACGACGGTACGGGCCATGGCGAGGCAGTAGGCGCCGCCGGGGAAGGCGAACGAGTAGTCGAGGGTGGCGGGTTGGGGCGTGGCCGCCGCTGCGGCCGCTGCCGCGAGCGCGGCCTCCGACAGGCAGGGTGGGTTGTTACTCATGTGCGGTCACTCCATGGTGGTGGGGGAGTGGAGTCCTCGCACGCGAACGGATACCGGTGGCCTGCCTCCCTGGGCGCGGGCACACCTCACCCCAGGGAGGACGGGCATGCTCGCGCGGTGCACTTCCGGTGCCACTGCGTGTGAGCTGAGCAACACCGAAGGTAGCGCATGTCCGGAGAACGGTTCTACGGAACCAGGGAACGGGCCTACGTTGTGGTTCCGGTGCCCGGACAGCGGCAGACTGGGGGCGTACGGAGAGAGGTGACATGCCGCCAAGAAGCACCCCTACTGTTCGACAGCTCCGCCTAGGTGCCGAGTTGCGGAAGATCCGCGAGGCCGCCGGTTTCTCAACCCAGCAGGCCGCGGCCCTCCTTGGCGTCAGCCGCACGCGTATCCCGAACATCGAAGCGGGCCGCTTCGGCATCAGCCCCGAACGCGTTCACCGGCTCGCGCTGAACTACGGCTGCACAGACGCCGGTCTGGTCGAGGCACTGGCCGACATCGCGCGGGAGCGCAACGGCCACTGGTGGGAGTCATACCGCGATGTCCTCCCACCGGGCTTCCTCGACGTGACCGAACTTGAGCACCACGCCACGAGTTTGCGTATGTTCGTCATGGTGCACATCCCTGGACTGCTCCAGACCGCCGAGCATGCGCGCGCAGTCTTCGAGAGTTCGCTTGTCTCCCTGTCCGTGGACCAGGTCGAGCTTCGGTCCATGCATCGCATGCGGCGCCAGGAGGTACTCACCCTCCGGAAGAACCCTCCGAGATATACCGCGATCATTCATGAAGCGGCCCTGCACATCCAGTTCGGTGGCCCGAAGGTGGCCCGGACTCAGCTGAACCATCTCCTCGACATGAGCGAGCGGGACAACATCTCCATCCGCGTGCTCCCTCTTGAGACGCAAGGCTTCGCCGGCCCAGGGCAGCCGATCCTCTACGCCACGGGACCGGTCGAGCAGCTCGACACCGTCCAGGTGGACAGCTTCCATGGCCCCACCTTCATCGACTCGGCCATGCAACTGGCCAGGTATCGACTGCTGCTCGACAAGATGGAGGCGAAGTGCCTGTGCCCAGGGAAGACGCGTGACCTCATCCGAGGCATCGCGCAACGACTTGAGAGGTAGGAAATGAGCAACGTCCAGTGGCAGACCCCCTTCTGCGGTGGCGACGGCGGCAACACCTGCATACAGGTCGGCTTCGCATCCGACGGCACCCCCATACTGAGAGAAACCACGCGCCCTGACGAGCTGGTCACTACCACTCGCGAGGGCCTGCGCAACTTCATAGAGGCCGCGAAGCGCGGCGAGCTCGATCACCTCGTCTGAGGGGGCTTTGCGGGCCCGCGGCCGATTTACCTCAGCGAATCCCGTCACGAAGGTCGATCCACGACCAGAAGTCCGAGTGGTCAAGGCTACTTCTTGCTGTACTCGCTGTACTCGACAACACATGCAATCGCAAGAGCCAACCCCAGGAGGCCGACCGCCAACTGGGCGAGAATCTGCAGCACTCCAGCACCATCCATCGCGCTGCGGAGGGATCCGGCCAGACCGCCCACGGCGGCGACGATGCCGAGCACGAGGAGCCGCGAGCCCAACTTGAGGCCCTCGGGGCGGGGGCGGGGACGGCGAGACTTCGATGGGTGCCGATCAGGTGGGGAGCCCGAAAACGAACTATTCATTTCCACCTAGACCTTCATCAGTACTCATCCACCGTCTTGCCTTGAGGGACGCGAAAGCATGCCGACACGAGGTCGACCATGATGCCTGAAGTGCTACTGGACTGAGGAGATGCTTCCTTGACTCCCCTTTTGTCCATAAAGGTGATGTTTGCCGAAAATTTGGACTTGGTCGAGTCGGCGACCATCTCAATGTTCTTGGCCTGGCTGGAGTCTCGCCCGTACCGCACGACTTTCCAACCGCGCTTCGGCAACTCGTCCTTGAGTCGCTCCAGGGATCTCTGCATCTCTTCTTCGGGAACCCCCCAGACCGACCAGGCGTGGCGAATCTTGTACAAGTGGTCCGGATCTTCATCGCAACGAGACACTCCGGGTCCGGATCCACTTACCCTCCCCTTCAAGGAGATTGCATCAAGAATTTCGCTCGACAACTCCTTGGCCGTCTTTCGTGCCGCGTCGATCTCTTGGGTCTCTGGAGTGTATCCAAGGTCGCTAGATTTCTTCACGTCACCACAACCAGAAAGAGCCAGAATGGACACCGCTACCGAAGCGGCCAACTTTACAGAATGATGCTTCATCTTCGCGCTCTTGTTGCTAGCCACGCCTCACCACGTCATAGTTTCGAGTCACCACAGCCGCCTGATTCCAGAGGGTATCGGAGTCCTTCCAGTAGCCGCCGTGATCCTGGGAATCGGTTCGCATGATATTGGCTCCGAACTCGTGATCCGATGGAACATTTTGCGTCAAGGATGAGATTGGGAAAGTGAGTGGGAACACCCTGGCCAAGGGTGTTATCTCACTGTCGCCACCCAACCCGACCAATCTTCCGCCGAGCGGAACTTGGTCTTTGGACAGGGAGGCCGCCTCGGACCACACGTGCCCATTCGGCGCATCTAGGTCATCCGCATGCCCTACGAGCATGCCTGGGCTGGCCACCGCAATGATGTCGTCTGCCCCAAGACCACCTTTCTGGGAAGTGTCGCCGACAACAGTGGTCCCGTAGCTATGTCCGATGACGGTGGTGTGACTGGCATGCGGCCCGCCCTGGGCTGTTCGCATGCCGTCAAGAAAGTTGGTCAACTTTGGGGCGGCCTTATCGGCATAGGAAGTGGATGCGGCTTCCGGCACCAGGTCGCCCTTATCCGTCGGGAAAGCGCTTTGAGGTGCGTCGTAGCCGATCCAAGTAATGGTGGACACCGACGGCCCGCCGGGCATTCCATGGCTTTGCTTCCACAGCTCGGTCATCTTGTCGATGTCCTTGCCGGCGTCACGCAGCCGTGCTGTTGTTCCCGGAACGTATACAGCCGTGTGTTCAGCTGTGTCTGGGTTGCCGTTCGCAACGATGGCCCGCCCCAGCCCATCGGCGTCGAATCCTAGCAAGTAGGCTTCTGGAAGCCCTTCTTCGCCTGTGGCGTCAAACCTCTTCTGAATAGCCGCTATCCCGCGCAGCTGACCCTCCAAGGTCTCTCTTTTCCTCAGACACTGCTTCCAGGCGTAGGTCTCCTGCTGTTCGCCCTGGATAGGCAGCCCAGTGACAGGGTTGAACTTCTGCTCGTAATGCTGTGGCGGATTATTGACGAGATCGGCAAGCTGCTGACTGAGGCTTATTCGGGTATCGGCAAGAACTATGCGGTTGGCCTCATCGCGAACAGCGGATGGCAAACCATCCAGCTTGCCGATAGTGGCCGGGAATACGGCGGCGTACTCGTCCCTCTCTTCTTGGCTCAGCTTGTTCCACCATTCGGCGTTCTCCTTGGGGGACTTACCTTTGGGGATGCTCGACTCAGAGAAGTGCTTCCCCGCGACGGACCGGATTCCCCGCGCATCTCTGGCGACGTCTGAGGGGTCGGTGTTCTTCAGGTCCCCGTTTGTGGTGAGGTTCGTCAGCGCTCTGGCGTAACGGCCGTCAATTTCAGCGGCCTCCCTGAGGGCGTCGCCGATACGGTTGGCAACCTCCTGCGCCTTGGCTGCGTTCGGGTCAGGGGTGCTGTCCGGTTTCAGCAGAGATGGCATTGCACCAGGCGAAGCCCCGGACGGAAGCTGCGGAGCCGGAACTCTCAGGCTCTTCGGGTACTCGACGGAACCATCGGGCTTGACAGTGAACTTCAGCGCTTCTGCGTCCTCCAATGCCTGCTTCAGCTTTCTCTGTGGAGCGGCAAGCTCTTCGGCCAGACAACTGAGAGCTGTGCGGATCAATCCACACTCGGCATGGATGTACTCATAGTTTTTGTTCAGTGTGGCAATTCGTGCCAGAGCCTGCGTCGCTGCGTCGCCCTCCTGAGTGCTGGCCAGCTTCCCCAGCATCTCGTGGTCCACTCGGTCCCTGGCTGAACTGGCACGATTGCTGACGGAACTCCAGGCGTCGGCTGCTTTCGTGAACTTGGAAGTATCGAGGTTCTTCAGGTCGTCGATGGTAACCACAGCCCGAGCTGCTCCTACTTCGCGTAATCGTCAATCTTGGATCGGCTTTGGAGAGCATCGAACGACGCCTTCACCTGTGCTTCGTTCTCGCCGAAGTTGGCTCCGGCCTTCTTGAGGTTCCCGTCCAGTTCGCGACACTCGTCGCGAACAGCGCCGAGACGATTCTGCCAGCCGCTGAGAATGTTGCTCAAAGTTGCTGCGCTCGCAAAACCTGCTGTTCCCGATTTAAGCGCTGCGTGGCCATGCTCCAAGTCGCTGAGGGCTACCTGCATCCCCTCACTCAACTCGCCTGCTACGCCCCCAGCCGTAGTCCACGGATGCACGCTCGCCTGGTGAGTGCCGTCCCCGCCCCCAACACCAGTTCCGGATGAGGCCAGTTGTACCGGCGTGCCCGGCTCAAGTGTGACGTCGGTCATCGTTCGGACTCCGTGGTGTGGTGATGCGTGATCGGGCAATCGTGACGCCAAGAGATGTGATCAGGCCTTGCGGCGGCGCCTGATGAGTACGGAAAACGCGGCGGATAGAGCCACGACAGCGGCGACACCAGCCGCCAGTACGTTGCGCTTGGACAGCAGGGCATCGCTACTGGAACGATTCTCCGCAGCAGCCTGCGCAGGATGACTCGCGCCGTGAGGTGCAGCGGTGCTTGTCGTCGACGACTGAGCACCAGGAAGCGGGCTCACGTCTGCAGGGCCTGGATCGCCTGGGTTCTGGAGGGCGATGCGGGGGCGGACTACGCCGTAGCCGATGGTGTCGCTGCGCTTTTCGCCGCTCTTGGGGCCGCCGGCCGTGTTGATGAGGACACGGAGGACTTGGTTGGCCGACCAGTTGGGGTGGACGGACCAGATGAGGGCGGCGGAGGCGGAGGCGAGGGCGGTGGCGTCGCTGGTGCCGTCGCCTGTGCAGAGCCCAGGGGCTCCGTTGGTGCAGGGGGCGATCATGTCCGCACCGGGCGCGGCGAGAGCTACCTGGGGTCCGCTCTGCGACCAAGGCGCCGCCTTGATGCCCCGGTCCACCGCCCCTACACCAACGACCCCCGGCGTCGCCGCCGGGTACTCGACAAGGTTCGCCTTGTCACCAGAGTTCCCGACAGACGCGAAGATGAGCTTGCCCTTGCTTACGGCGTAGCGGACAGCGTCCGTCATCTCGGCGCTTTCCCCCGGGCTGCCCATCGAAATGTTGATGACCTTGGCGTCCGAGTCCGCTGCGTATCGTATTGATGAAGCCAATGCCAGGGAACCGGACTTGAAGTTGTTCGTCCCGGAGGCCCGCACCGGAAGAATCCTGGCTCCGGGAGCCAGGCCGTACGTCCCGGCTCCCTTACCCGTCCCCGCGATGAACAACGCCATCCTTGTGCCATGTCCGTCCGTGTCGGTTCGGGCGTTTCCTTGCTGTCCCGAGAAGTCCTGTCCGTCGAGGACTTGGCCCTTCAGGTCCGGAACGTCCGCGTCGACACCCGAGTCGATGACTGCCACGGTGACGCCGGTCCCTGTGCTCGTCTTCCACATCTCCTCGGCATGCATGGCGTCGAGATACCACTGCTGGGAGCGAATCGAGTCGGCCTGCGCTGGTGTGCCGACAGCAACCACCGAGAGCAGGCCGACTACCGCCGTCAGGCATCTTTCAGCACGTGCTCTGAAGGTACTGCGCATGTGAGTTCCCATTGTCGGCCGATCGTTCCACGGTCAGTCGATGACCGGCGGAACCACCCGGCGATGTCCGTCGGTCCAAGTCGATTCGTCCTCGGTCAAGTAGTCAGGACGCCCAGCGGGTCGATTGTTCTTGCTTTGCTTATCAGGACGGCGCTCTCCCAGTAGGCCCGTTCCGCCTGGTGTGAAAGGTCGACCAGCCGCTTGCGTGCGTTGCTGCTGTGCTCGTCCGCCCACGACTCCTCCTGGCTCAGACGCCAGTCGTCTCCCGCCTCCAGTCCCAGGTCGGCCAGAACCACTGGCCGTTGGCCCTGCGCCTGGGGCATGAGGGATGGAAGTACCTGTCTGGACCTGGCCTCGAGCCGGCTCAGCACCGATGACGGTTCCTCTCGGAATCGCCCGGGTGGGCTGCTCGACGGGATGGGGGGTGGCGCGCCCTCCGACGATGCCATCGCCAGCTCCGCCGGGCAGGCGGTCAATCGGTGCTCCGGCCACAGACCGCCCCGGCGAAACTCTCCCCACACCGCCGGCCGGTGTCCCTGCGCTCCGAGGCTCATCGATGGCTCTTGGCACTTGCGCAGTGGATACGCCCGGTCGCGGACTGGCGGACACCGGTGTGGCTATAGGGAGCAGAGGCACCGGGCTCAACGAGGTGCCACTGCTGGGCGGGGCAACGGTTGACTGGCCGGGAGCCTGTGCCGCTGGCGCTATGGCATCGATGCGGCTGGCAACCGGCTGCTCAGGAGCGCTGGCTGCGGTCGAGGGCAGGCTCACGTGCCTTTCTGGCGCAGACGCGTCGGCAAATGACCGGGCAGCGTCACCAACGGGGGCTGTCATAGGTGGAGACGAGCTGCCTCCTTGTGCCAGCGTGCCACCAGCGCCGGGCTCTGGGCTCTGCCGAAGGTCTTCTTTGCCGCCCGGGTTCGGTATGAAGTCCGACGGCATGGCCGGAAACACCGGCCGCTCCGCCCCCTGCATGTTGTGCGCCGACCACGAGTACGACTCGGCAAGCTGCCGCATCAGCCGTGCCGCCTCCGCGCGGTCCGCGTCCAGGCGCTGCTGTGCCGCGTACGCCTGCTGCTGCGTGGGCCCCTGCCCCTGCAGGCCGGCGCCGCCGGCTCCGCCCGTGCCGCTCAACGGTGGTGCAACCGAACCCACTTGACCCGGATGCGCACCCCGGTACGCGTCCAGCACCGTCCTCGCCCCCGCCGAAACCTCCGGCATCGACGAGTGGACGTGCGCCAGCGTCTCCGCCGCGTGCCCCATCCACGTGCCCGCCGCACCGCTGAACGCACTCAGCCGCTGCGTCGCGTTCGCCAGGTCCGACCCCCACGTGCGGAACGCCTCGCCGCCCTCGCCCTCCCAGGCCACGTGAGCCGTGTGCTTCTTGAGACCGTCGCCGATCTCGCTGAGCGCCTTGGCCGCATCCGCAAGCTTGCGGCTCAGGTCCGCCGCGGCCTGCGGCGATGCCTGCGCCACCATCGCGCGCAGCTCCTCGTGCGACTTCGACTCGAAGTCCGACACGGTGAACAGGCCGCTCACCGGCTGCCTGATCGCCGGGCCGGCGAAGCCGGCACCACCGACCGCGGGGGTGGTCATCGGATCACCCCCGCGTCATCGGCACCGATCCCGCCGTCGCGCCCTCGGTGCTGCTCAGCACTCACGTCCGCCCCGCCCGTCCCGTCCCTCGTCCACCCGTGTTGACGGGACGCAGACTACTGTCCGGCACTGACGGGCCGCCTGAGTACGCGTACTCAGGTACTCGGTCAGCCCTGCTTCGGCCCCGCCTGCTGCACGACCTCGAACGACCACAGCGTGGAGTCCGCAGCAGCCGGCCGCTGCTGAGGGGCGCCCTCGCCGCCGCCCTGGTGGGCCGACCGCATCGGGCCCTCCATCCACGCCTTGAAGTCCTCCTCGCTGCGCCAGCGCGTGTAGACGAGGTACTTGTCGGTGCCCTCCATCGGGCGCAGCAGCTCGAACCACTCGAAACCGTCGGAGTTCTCCACGACACCGGCACGCGAGGCGAAGCGCTGCTCCAGCACCTCGCGCTGCTCGGCGGGGACGCTCAGGGCGTTGATCTTTACGATGCTCATGGAGCCATCCTGCCGCAGGCGCCTCGCGTCGTCGCCGCGGGGCACCGGTCGGGCCGCCCCCGTGCGCTAACTTCGTCTCGCCCCCGGAAGTCCCCCGGGTGACCCGGGGGTGACCTGCCTCCGATCCCGTGGACTCAGTAAGGTCTCAAAGAGCTCGACGAGGTGACCGGACTGGGCGACCGGAGGAGCGGCGAAGCGTGGCGGAAGCAGAGCGGAGCGGGCTCGGAGGCCCGCTGAGGGACGGCTCCCGCACCGGCATGGTGCTGGGGGTCCTCTGGGGGCTCGCCGGGCTGCTCGCCGTGCGTCAGGCCGCCGCCGTGCTGCGGCTTCCGCCCGAGCGGCGGTTCACCGATCTGGCCATCTGGATCGGCGACAACGGTGTGCTGCACGTGCGCGGCTCGCTCTACGACACCGACCGGTTCACCGGCACCCCGTTCGCCGGACTCGTCCTCAAACCGCTGAGCCGGGCCGCTGAACAGAGCCTCGGCATCGCCTGGACCTTCGGCACGCTGCTCCTTGTCGTCGCCCTCGCGCTCGTCGTCGCGCGCGCCGTGCCGCAGCCGGTCTCGCGGCGCACCGCGCTGCTCGCCGCACCCGTCGCCGTCATCCTGGCCGTGCTCTCGCTGCCCGTGCGCAACACCTTCACGCTCGGGCAGACCAGCATCATCCCCGTCCTGCTTGTCGTTCTCGCCTGTTGTCCACCGCGTCCTGCACAGGACGACGGGCCCGGCCCCGGCATCCTCGTCGGTCTCGCCGCCGCCCTGCAGCCCGCCGTGCTGCTCTTCGCGCCGCTGCTCTGGTTCACAGGGCGGCGGCGCGCTGCTTTTGCCGGTGGTATCACCTTCGCCGTCTGCACGGTCCTCGCCTGGGCGGCCCTGCCCGACGACTCGTGGGCCTACTGGGTGCACCACATCGCCGGCGCCGGCCTCGGCAGTCACCCCGACGGGCTCGCCAACCAGTCCCTGCACGGACTGCTGCTCCGCATCGGTCTGCACGGCCCCGCCGAACTCGCGCTCTACGCACTGCTGTCCGCAGCCGTGGCCGTCATCGGCCTGCGCCGCGCCGTGCGCTACGCCCGCGACGGACAGCTGCTGCTGGCCACCGCCCTCACCGGCTGCGTCGCCGTCGCCGTCTCGCCTACCGCCTGGCAGCACCAGCAGCTGTGGATCCTGCTCGCCGTCGTCGGCCGGGTCGGCAGGCGGCGCGCCGGCCGACTGGTGTGGCCCCTGCTCGTCGTGCTCGCCATGACGCTCCCCAGCACCGTCCTCGTACCGCCGAACCCCGTGCTCGGCCCGCTCGGCGACAACGCCCCGCTGCTGGCCGCCCTGCTGGCCGCCTGCGCGGTGCCGTTCCTGTCGCGCGGCGCGGAGCTGTGGGAGCGGCCGGAGCCGACCCCGGTCGCCGAGCCGCAGCGCGGGCGCTGGTCCTGGGTGCCGCTGCTCGGCTTCTGGAGGCGCCCGCTCGACCGTCCGAACCTGTTGCTGGAGCTGATGCTGATACGGGTCGGCTACTGGGCCTACTCCTACGTCCGCGCCCAGGCCCCCGACTCGCGCAGCCTGGCGGAGTCGCACGGCCGGCAGATACTCGGCATCGAGCGTTTCCTGCACATGGACGTCGAGCACGCCTTCAACCACTTCGTGGCGGGCACCGACCGGCTCGCGGACGCCATGGACTACTACTACGGCACGTTCCACTTCATCGTGCCGGTGTCCCTGCTGGCCTTCCTCTACGTGCGCCGCCCCGCGCTCTACCGCTGGGGCCGCACGGCGCTGGCCGTCGCGACGCTGATGGCGCTCGCCGGCTTCTGGCTCTACCCGCTGGCCCCGCCGCGGCTGATGCCGGGCCTCGGCTTCATCGACACCGCCAACGGGCCGCAGGACCTGGCCCACCCCGACTTCGGGGCGCTGACGGAGCTGTCCAACCAGTACGCGGCGATGCCCTCGCTGCACATCGGCTGGTCGCTGTGGTGCGGGATCGTGATCGCCGTGATCGCGCCGAAGAGGTGGATGAAGGCGCTGGGCATGCTCTACCCGCTGCTCACCTTCTCGGTGATCATCGGGACGGCCAACCACTATGTGCTGGACGCGCTGGGCGGGGTGCTGGTCGTCGCCTGCGGCTTCGGTATCCAGTACGTGCTGACCGGGCCCGGGCGGCGGGCGCCCGCCGTGATTCCGGGGGCGCGGGGGGAGAGCGATCCGGTCGCGCCCGAGCCCGTTCGGGCCTGAGCCGGTTCGCCGGGTGCGGGTCCCGCGCCCCTTTCGGGGCGCGGGCTGCTCAAATGGTCAGATCGTCAACTGCCCACCGTGATCTGCTGCGTCGAGTCCGTCGTGTCCGTCACGCTGTACGTCGCGTTGAAGACCGACGTGGTGGCGGCGGTCGGGCAGCCGAAGCCGCCCGTGACGGTGACGGGCACGGAGGCGCCGCTGACGACGAACTGCGAGGGCGCGCCGTTGGTGAACGTCGTGTCGAAGGACGCGGTCCCACTGGGTGCTGCGGTCACCGTGCACTCGGCCAGGCCGGTGGTCTGGAGGACGAGGCCGCCCTGGGGGATGGTCATCGTGGCGGTGATCGGCGACCCGTTCTGCATCGAGATGCCCCAGACGCCGGACGTGGTGACGGTGACGGTCACGCCGGGGAGGCTGGCGCTGCAGTCGGAGTACGTGGGGGCGTTGACCGAACTGGCCACCGGACCGGCGGGGTTGGCGTTGCCGGGCGCCGCGGGTATCTGGTTGTTGGCCGTGGTGCCGTCGGGCTGGCTGGTGGAGACGTTGCACGTGACGGTCACGGAGCCGGCCTGGAAGGTGGCCTGCCCGTTGAGGGTGGCGGCGAAGAAGTGTCCGGCGGGGGAGACGGTGGTGGACCCGGCGTCGGCCGGTCTGGCGCTGGCCGAGCCGGCCAGGCCGAGGCCGAGTGCGGCGAGCAGGGCGAGGCCGGCACCGGAGGCGACGAGCGGGCGCGCAGTGCGGAGGGTCATCGGATCTCCTTGGGGGGACGGGAGGTGCGGGGCGGTGCGGTGCCCCGCTGGGTGTGCGGTACTTCGGCTGCGGGTCCGTTGTGGCTTGTCGCGCCCACGCGGCGGAGCCGCATATCGAACGCGGTCCCGCGCCCCTTACGGGCGCGGATGTCAGCCCGCTTCCTGATCCACCGGCGCCGGTGTCCAGGCGAAGGTCATGGCCCCGCCGACGATGCCGAGGAGCGTGCCGATCAGGAAGCCGCCGAGGTTGGACATCACCAGCGCGGCCGTGGCCATCAGGACGGTGAGCACCCCGGCGAGCGAGCGGTACTGCGGGGCGAACCAGGCCGTCAGGCCCATGACGACCATCACCAGGCCCATGAGCACCGAGGGGATGCCCGCGATGCCCTGCTCCAGCATGATCTTCAGCGGGGCCAGCGGGAGGGCGCAGATCTCCGCGCCCGCGACGACGGTGGCCAGGCCGCCCCAGAACGGGCGGCTCTTGCGCCACCGTCGCCAGGTGGACCGGAGCCGGCGCGGGGCGGGGGTGTCCGACGCGGACCGGTCCACGTCAGAAGCACTCCTTCCTGCCCAGGCCGATCTTCATGTCGAGGCCGGACAGCTTGAACGTTCCTGCATTGGTCGCCCAGGCGGTCTGCTTCACGTCGGAGATCTCGATCCGCTTGGCCTGCTGGCCGAAGGCGTCCTGCAGGCCCTGGGCGTTGCTCGGGCCCTTGTTGAGGGTCGACGCGTCCCGGCCGATCTCGATGTCCTTGAACACCGCGTCGCCGGACATCTGGGTGGCGTCGATGAACAGGTTCTCGGCCTCGACCGGCTTGGCGCCCCCGCCCGCGGTGAGCTGCAGCGAGATGTCGCCGAGCACCGGCAGCGTGGTCACCACCGACTGGCACAGCGAATGGATCTTGGCGGTCTTGATGGCGGTGACCGCGACCGGCAGCAGCTTGCCGCGGGCGTTGCGGTCCACGCCGCCGTACTGGGCGAAGCCGTCGCCCTCCATGCTCTGGGCGCGGATCTTGAACTCCTGCCCGGAGACCGCGAACGAGGCCGCCAGGGCACCGTCGGCGAGGGCGACGGCCAGCGCGGCCGTGACGGCGAACCCGGGCACGGCCAGGACGGCGAACCTGCGCCATCTGACCTTGCCGGTCACCTGTCTTCCTTGATCGTCCTTCATATGGATTCCCCTCGGACGGTGTGGGGTTGGCGGTCAGGGGGTGCGCGGTCGCACGCGCAAAGGTGCCGCCCCGGAAGGTGTACCCGAGGGTAAGTCCGCCCTTATCAGCCTGACAAGGGGTCAGGTCCAGTCCAGATCAAGGGAGTTGGCGATCAGCCAGGGGTCACGAAGGGGGCGTCACGGCCCGTACACCACCTGCAGTTCCTTGATCCCGTTCAGCCATGCCGAGCGCAGCCGCCGCGGCTCCCCGGCCGCGCGGATGCCCGGCACCGCGTCGGCGATCGCACGGAAGACCAGGTCGATCTCCAGCACCGCCAGCGACTTGCCGAGGCAGAAGTGCGGGCCCCCGCCGCCGAAGCCCAGGTGGAAGTTGGGGTCGCGGGTGATGTCGAAGGCCTCGGGGCGGTCGAAGACCTCGGGGTCGTGGTTGGCGGAGGCGTAGAAGAGGCCGACGCGTTGCCCCTCCCGTACGGTCACGTTCCCCAGCTGCACGTCGTGCGTCGCCGTGCGCTGGAAGGAGACGACCGGGGTGGCCCAGCGCACGATCTCCTCGGCCGCGGTCGCGGGGCGTGCGTGCCGGTAGAGCTCCCACTGGTCGGGGTGGGTGAGGAAGGCGTGCATGCCGTGGCTGATGGCGTTGCGGGTGGTCTCGTTGCCGGCGACGGCCAGCATCAGGACGAAGAACCCGAACTCGTCGGAGCCCAGGCTGCCTTCGCCCTCGGCGGCCACCAGCCGGCTGACGATGTCCCGGGCGGGACGGGCGGCGCGCGCGCCGGCCAGGTCCATCGCGTAGGAGATCAGCTCCGCGGCGGCGAGGGCGCCGGTCTCCTCGGTGACGGCGAGCTCGGGGTCGTCGTAGGCGATCATCCGGTTCGACCAGTCGAAGATCTTCGCCCGGTCGTGCCGGGGGATGCCGATGAGCTCGGCGATGGCCTGGAGCGGCAGTTCGCAGGCGATGTCGGTGACGAAGTTCCCGCTGCCGCGCTCGCGGGCCGCCGCCACGATGGTGCGGGCGCGCTCCCGCAGGGCCGTCTCCAGGGCCCGGACCGCCCGCGGGGTGAAGCCGCGCTGCACGATCTGCCGGACGCGGGTGTGCTCGGGCGGGTCCATGTTGAGCATCATCAGCTTCTGCGCGTCGATCGCCCCTGGTGAGATGCTCGGGTGGAAGCGGATGACGGAGGTGTTGCGGGCGGAGGAGTAGTCCTCGGGCCGGGTGGAGACCTCCCGGACGTCCGCGTGCCGGGTCACCACCCAGTAGCCGTCGTCCCCAAACCCGGCCAGGCCGTGCGGCTGGGCGTTCCACCACACCGGGGCGGTCCGCCGCAGCCGGGCGAACTCCGGGAGCGGGACGCGCTGCTGGTAGAGGTCGGGGTCGGTGAAGTCGAATCCGTCGGGCAGCGCCGGGCAGTCCATCCTTGGTCACCTCACATCTGACGTGACGTCAGAAAAGTTGCCGTGACCGTACTGACGGGCCCCCGGGGCGACAAGGGAGACGACGCCATCTGTTGCGCAGGGGCGGCCTGCGCGACCCTTGCGTACCGGGGGTAGCAGTCATAAGACTGCGAGCGGGACGAGAAGACGAGAACACGTACTACTTCTGCTGCCGCGGGCACCGGGAAGCCCGCGGACACGAGGAGAGGGCGAGTCATGGCCGCGGAACCCGTCATCGTCGAAGCCGTACGCACCCCCATCGGCAGGCGCGGAGGAGCGCTCGCCAACCTCCACCCCGCCTACCTGCTGGGAGAGACCTACCGGGAGATCCTCGCGCGCACCGGCATCCAGCCCGACTGCGTCGAACAGATCGTCGGCGGCACCGTCACCCATGCCGGCGAGCAGTCCATGAACCCCGCCCGCACCGCCTGGCTCGCCATGGGTCTGCCCTACGAGACCGCGGCCACCACCGTCGACTGCCAGTGCGGCTCCTCCCAGCAGGCGAGCCACCTCGTCGCCAACATGATCGCGAGCGGCGTCGTCGACATCGGCCTCTCCTGCGGCGTCGAGGCCATGTCCCGCGTGCCGCTCGGCAGCGGCTCCCGGCACGGGCCCGGCAAGCCCTTCCCCGACGAGTGGAACGTGGACCTGCCCAACCAGTTCGAGGCCGCCGAGCGCATCGCCCGCAAGCGCGGCCTGACCCGCGAGCGCGTCGACGCCCTCGGCCTGCTCTCCCAGCAACGGGCCGCCCGCGCCTGGGCGGAGGAACGTTTCAAGCGGGAGACCTACGCGGTCCAGGTGCCCACCACGGAGGAGGAGCAGCACGCCGGGCAGGGCATGTGGCGCCTCGTCGACCGCGACGAGGGGCTGCGCGACACCAGCATGGAGGCGCTCGCCGGGCTCAAGCCCGTCATGCCCACCGCCGTCCACACCGCGGGCAACACCTCGCAGATATCCGACGGCGCCTGCGCCCTGTTATGGGCGTCCAAACGCATGGCCCGCGCCCTGCGGCTGCGCCCCCGGGCCCGGATCGTCGCGCAGGCGCTCGTCGGCGCCGACCCGCACTTCCACCTCGACGGGCCGGTCGACGCGACGCGGGCCGTCCTGGGCAAGGCCGGGATGTCGCTGCGCGACATCGACCTCGTGGAGATCAACGAGGCGTTCGCGTCGGTGGTGCTCTCGTGGACGCACGTCTTCGAGCAGGACCTGGAGAAGGTCAACGTCAACGGGGGCGCCATCGCCCTCGGCCACCCGGTCGGCGCGACCGGCGCCCGGCTGATCACCACCGCGCTGCACGAACTGGAGCGTACGGACAAGGAGTTCGCCCTCATCGCGATGTGCGCGGGCGGTGCGCTCGCGACGGGGACGATCATTCAGCGGCTGTAGGGCGTTGCCCAGGGCTGCGCAGTGCAGCCGAGCCGGAGCCGGGCGCGCCACCGACTCCAGCACCTCGCGAAGCCGACAAGCGCCACTCGGCCGCTTTCGAGCTGCCATGCTGAGACTCAACAGCCTGCGTACCTGCCCGGGTTGACGATCCCGCCTGAACTCTTTGCGAGGTGTATGTAAGAGCATGGAGAACGGAGAGGCGCGCAACCTGCTGATCGGTGGAGCGCATTCCGGACCGGTCGTCCAGGCGGGATCCGTCCATGTCCACATGCACCAGGGGACGGTGCCTGCCGCGAGCACGGCAGGCACCGAGGACCCTTGGGTGCATGCAGCCGCCGGTTCAACGATATGGGACCACGTACCTCCCACGAGGGATGCGGCCACTGTCCGAGGCCATGTGCTGGCCGTGGTCGAAGCGCTGGCTGTAGTGCGTGACACCGCAGAGGCGGCCCTGGAGGCCGACACGTGGCACGACCCGGACATGGCCGTGCGTTTTGCAGAACGAGTGGGGTGGCTACTGGGGGAGCCGGACAACACCTTCTCGCCCGACCTCTATCCGGCCGAAGCGGCCCTGCTCGTTCTCGTCCCCTTCCTGTATCGCGCAAACTGGCTACGGATGGCGGCTCGGTACAGGACAGTTGATCCTGCGGATCTCAGGACAAGTGCGGGTGCGGGTGCAGATCGACTGTCCTTTGAAGCGTTCGCCGACGAGCACGACATGCTCGTCAAGCGGGCGTTACTCCGGCCGGATGCGGCGGCTCCCATCGGCTGGTGGTTGTTCCACCGCTGGCTGCTGCGCCGAGGCGCGCACGCGGACCCCGATGGTGTGCGGCAGCTGATCGACTTGCTGGGTGAACGCGCATATCCACTCGGGGAAGCCCTGAGCATCCCTCGCTTGATCAACCTGATGCATGGCGTCCGGCGTGGTCCCGACGTGGGCAACGCAGAGTTCCTGGAGCGTTTGCCGCAGGAGGACCGGGTGACGGGTCACGGACACCAGCGCGTCCGTGACCGGCGGCTGGTCCTGCTGCTGGCCCTCGCCTACGGGACGTGTGCCGACATGACTGCGCTGCCGGACATCGTGGTTGAGCACATTGGAATCCCGCACCCTGTCAACCTTGACCAGCTCCGTGACACTCTTGAAAGGGCCAAGTGGGCTGGGCCGGCGTCCTTTCCGGTACTCCGGGCCGGCTGCCATCACGAGGCTGTCATCGAAGGGCTCCGCGACTACACGACCAGGGCGGACGAGATCCTGCACCGGGTCCATCGCGCCGCTCGCGAGCGGATCACCCACCCCATGCCGCACCTTCCCACACGCCTCTCTGCGGACGACGTAGAGCCTGCAGCGGGGGTGTTCGACGGCTGGGCGAGTTTCCGGCTGGATGAGCGCCGGGTCCGTGAGCTGCTCATGGGCGTCCAGCTCTACAAGGACCGTGATCTCGCGGTGCGCGAGCTGTATCAGAACGCTCTGGACGCGTGTCGCTATCGTCGTGCCCGGACTCAATACCTGGAGCGCAATGACCGGGTGGCCTACGTGCATGTCGGCCGGATCGAGTTCGAGCAGGGCGTCGATGCAGATGGCCGGGCCTACCTGGAGTGCCGGGACAACGGAATTGGCATGGGCGACGCCGAACTGCGTGGCGTCTTTTCCAAGGCTGGCGCGCGGTTCGCCGAACAGGCTGACTTCAAGCTCGAACGCGCTGCTTGGAGCCAAGCGGACCCGCCTGTGGAGTTTTTTCCGAACAGCCGCTTCGGCATAGGTGTGCTGAGCTACTTCATGCTGGCCGACGAACTGACTGTCACCACCTGTCGCATGGGTCTTAACGGCATGCCCGGTCCGGTTCTCCAAGCCTCCGTCCATGGACCTGGCCACCTGTTTCGCATTGCCACAGTCGCGGACCGAGGCGAGGAACCAGGCACCTGCGTGCGTCTGTACCTCCGCGACGCGCCGGAACCCAGCAAATGCTGGTCATGCGTCGATGTACTGGAACGCGTACTCGGTATTGCGGAGTTCGTCACTACGGCGCGACACGGTCAGCGCCGCACCGAGTGGGCTGCGGGCCGGCTGCAGTCCAGGAAGCAACCCCGCGGGGAACGCTTCGGGCTCGATGCCCACGGCAAGCGAGTCGACTGGCTCCATGCGCCGCCAGGAGTCCAGGTGACCTGGACCGAGCATGGCGGTGGCCTGCTTGTTGATGGACTGATCGTCCAGCCTGCCACGCGCAATGGCGTCCTTTCCTCATCCGAGGCTGGACTGACCGGAGTCGTGGTCAACCTCTCCGGCTCGTATGCTCCCCTCCAGCTATCGGCGGACCGCGCGGAGGTCCTCGACGACCTATCCACTCTTCTGTGTGACCTGTTGACCCAGGCCGCCGACGATCTGGTCGGTAGCGAACGTGAGCTACCGGAATTCGCCTGGATCTGCCGGGTCGCATACGGGAGTCCACAGCTGGCCGATATCCTTACCGCCGCGGCAATAAGAGCGGGACTGCTGTTGCGTTATGGGGGAAGATCGTTCGATCTCAAGCGGACGGGGATTCTCCCTTCCGACGTCGAGACTGTCCTCGGTGGTCGTGACCGTAAGCAGCTCCATTGGGATTTTGTAGGCAGCATGCCGGACCATATCTACCTGTGGCGGCTCGTCGCTCATGGTGTGCGTCGCACCCTCGATGAGCTGGCTGTCTTCTGCCCGGAGCTGCGTGACACCGGACCGGTCCTCCCGGCCATGCCGTCCGATCAGCTGGTGCTCTGCAAAAAGAGCGACGACAGTGAGTACTGGCACTGGCGCAATCTCAAATTCACGGATTCGGACGAACTGCTTGCGGCGGTCGAGCAGTTGGGTATGGTGACGCTTTCTGCGGTCAAACGTGCCTCTCGACTCGGCATCCATGACCTGGGACCCGACGGATCGCGGTCCGGAATGGCGAAAGCCGTCGAGGGTCATCGTGATGGCTTGCGGCAGCAGGAAATGGTTCCCACGGTCACTAGACTGGTCCTTGATTCTATCGATGCGGATGTGGACCCCATCGAGCTTGCCGCGACGTTCAGCGAACTCGGTGTCGAAGTGTCAGGTGGTGTAGTCGACCTGGCGCAGGCAGCCATGGGTGACCCCTTGTTGCTGAGAGACTCCGAAGAAAGGGAGGCGGGGTGGTTCGGGCCGGGAGAGACCGTTCCCCCGGGGCGCATTGCTCAGGCCAGCATTGAATTCGGCCTCACTGTTTCCGAGGTCTCTGCGCGCTTTCGCGTCTACGGGCTGGTGGCTGACCATGCTGGGCTGCCGGAGCGTATCGGCCCTGACGTTCCGCTGGCGCTCCTGCGCGAATTCTGTGGCGAAGAAGAATCATGGCTGACCCGATCTCACATCATCCCTCCTGCTCATGTGCTCTCTGCCGCAGCCAAGCTGAGCATGCAGCCGACCGAGGTCGTGCGTGTCTATCGCATGCTGGAGTTTTCCGTACCTTCCTGCTTTCCGTCCGATGCGCGGGTTGATGATCTGGAGCTGTTTGAAAGCGAGCTGTGGGACGAGGCCTTGGACTTCTCTCCTCCCGGCCCTCTCCCGTACGCATTTATTCTTGACGCGGTTCGGCGTGGACGCTCCCTCGGTGACGTCATAATCCGGTTTCGGGACTATGGATTCGATGTACCGATGTGTCCCCCTGAACGACTCGACGACGTGGATGCAAAGCTCTTGAGCGCTTCTGGGCCTTGCTCTTGGTGGGGCATATCAACAGGTGATGTCATGCCTTTCGCGCACCTCATCGTTGCCGCGCGCAGTGTGTTCCTCAGCCCTAAAGAGCTTGCCGAAAGGATGGTGAGCTACGGAATCCAGGTTTCCTGTCATGACTTTCCTGTCGGGCTCTCCGCTGATGACGCTCTTGAGCTCCTTGTGACGGACAGGTATGAGGATCAATATCTTGAAAAGGAGAGCAGGTTGTCACTGCAAGATCTCCTTGAGCGTGCAAGACAGCTCAAGGTCCCGCTGGTTCAAGCCGTTGACTGGCTGACCGAGCTGGGTATCCCCGTGCCCGACGTCGGACATGTCCTGCGTCAAGCGCTCGCCCGTGTACCTCGCCCGATACCGCCAACCGCTTGACTGCAGCCCCGTGTAAAGGGATCCCTGCTCATTCCCGCATCGAGAGGACCTGCCCACAGTCCGGACTGTCGTATCTGGTTGCGTCGGCAGCCTGCTTGAGGAAGCTGAGAGCCGTCCCGGTGATACGTGCCCAGTAGTTGGCCACAGCGGAGGAGTCATGCCCGGATCCAAGGCTGTAGGCCATCAACTTCATAGCGTCAACCTGCGAAGCTTCCACCGGAGGCAGGGCAGGCAGTGAGGCGAAGAGCTCATGGACCGGCCTGGTGTGCACGGCCTCGGACACCGCAGCAACGGCGATTCTTTCTGGATCTCCGCCTGCATGCAGCTGATCGAGCGTAAGGCAGTGAAGCCCCAGGCATATGAGCAGCCGCACCTTGGAATCCGTGCCGTCCGGGTCGACCTCCCAGTTCTGATATCGGCGACGTATCTCGTTGCAGAACTCCACGTCCCGCTTGCAGGTCCTGTAGATGCGGCTGCTGAACTTCTCGCAGAATTCCCAAGCCGCTTCGCTGCTGCCGATGGTTGTCACTGTGTGTCCTCTCTGGTGGTTCTGAGCGTCGCGACGGACATGCTCTGGTGATACCCACCCGGAGGACTCATCTGGCTGTCAGAGGGCGCGATTTCAGCCACGCCAGGGTCAGACGCAGCGGACGTTGAGGAGATCGCTGTCCACATGCCCCGAGGTGGGGATGCCGTCCTGGATGATCGTGCTGTAGGTCCTGGTCACGTAGCTCCAGTTCACAGGGTTTGATTCGCAATCACGCAGGACGGCGGTGCTTACGCGGCTTGGGCCGGGACAGGAGTAGTTGACCGGTCCTGATGCCACGACCTGCCACATCCCCGGACCGGGGTAGTAGCGCAGCAGGTCCGTCTCGGTTCGGCACGTCTGCGGCGCATGAGGGCGGCACGAGCTCATCCAGCCGACGGCAGTGATGGTTGTCCCGCTGTAGTTGGGTCTGGCCGCTTTGATCGTGCACGTGACGCGATCGTCAGGTCCGAGCGAGCTTCCCGTCGTCACGGTGGCAGCGTTGGTGGGGCCGGTCTCAAAATTCCCCGCCGCTGCTGTTCCCGAGATCGGGATCAAGAGCAGGATGGCTGCTGATGCCACGTTCAGTGCGCGGCTCTTGGTGTTCACGACTCGTCTCCCATCTCCCGCGCGCTATGTGCGGTATGAAGCGGGCTTGGCGCGCAAATCGAGCGGAATCTACGCCTGCATCTGAGGGAAAGGAAGCAGGTTTGCTGGAGAAGTGAGCTCTCTCGCCAAGTCAAGACGCTCCGGGGCCAGCATTGGTGCCGGAGGACGAGGGGCGAAAGGGGTCAGTGCAGTTCCCTGAACTCCACCGGCGCCTCGAACGCGGCCCGCCGGGTCGCCCGGCGCAGGGCCCTGAGGACGACCGGGCCGAGCGCGAGCGTCGCGGTCACCGTGACGAGCGCGCGCGGCAGGTCCCAGCCGAGGGACGTGGCCAGGCAGTACGCCACGAACCGCGCCAGGTTGTCGGGGAGCGGGTCGCCGGGGACGAAGGACACCCCGGAGGCCAGGGAGCCGATGTAGGGCCAGCCCTGGAGGTTCATCACCGTGCCGTAGAGGACGGACGCGACCGCCCCGTACGCGGCCAGCATCGCCGACTCCCGCCGCCCGCGCAGCCGGTCGGGCGCGGGCAGCAGGCCCGCGCCCATCGAGACCCAGCCCATGGCCAGCATCTGGAACGGCATCCACGGCCCGACGCCGCCGGTCAGCAGGGCCGACGCGAACATCGAGAGCGAGCCGAGGACGAACCCGAAGCCGGGGCCGAGGACGCGGCCGGACAGCACCATCAGGAAGAACATCGGCTCGATGCCGGCCGTGCCCGCACCGAGGGGGCGGAGCGCGGCCCCTGCGGCGGCGAGGACGCCGAGCATGGCGATGGCCTTGGAGTCCAGACCGGAGTCGGCGATCGTCGCCACGACGACGGCGAGGAGGAGGGGGAGCAGAGCGGCGAACAGCCAGGGGGCGTCGCCGGAGTGGGCCAGGCCCGAGGCGGGGGCGGCGAGCAGGGGCCAGGCGAAGGCGGCGACGCCGATGGCGGAGACCAGGGCCAGGGCGGCGATCGAGCGTGGCCCGAGCCGGATCGCTCGCGCTCGGCGGTCGGCCGGTTCCCTCTTCACGACTCCACCCCCAGCGCATCCCGTACCTGCGGCACCGTCAGCCACGGCTGCGGTGCCAGGATCTTCGAGACCTGGGGGGCGAAGGACGGGGACGAGACCACGATCTCCGCGGTCGGGCCGTCCGCCACGATCTCGCCCTCGGCCAGGATCAGGACGCGGTGCGCCAGTTCCGCCGCGAGCTCCACGTCGTGCGTGGCCAGCAGGATGGCGTGCCCCTCGGCGGCGCGGGCCCGCAGGATCTCCACCAGGCGGGCCTTGGCCGCGTAGTCGAGGCCGCGCGTGGGCTCGTCCAGCAGCAGGAGCGGGGGACGGGCGGCGAGCACCACCGCCAGGGCGAGCGCGAGGCGTTGGCCCTCGGAGAGGTCGCGGGGGTGAGTGGCGTCGGATATGTCCGGCAGCAGCTCGGAGACCAACTCCCGGCAGGTGCCGGGGGCTGCGCCCGCGTCCTGGTCGGCGGCGGCGCACTCCGCGGCCACCGTGTCCGCGTACAGCAGGTCGCGCGGGTCCTGCGGGACGAGGCCGACGCGCCGGAGGAGCCGGCGCGGGCTCGTGCGGTGCGGTACGGCGTCGCCGACGCGCACCGTGCCGCGGGCGGGTTCGTGCATGCCGACGAGGGTGCGCAGGAGGGTCGACTTGCCGGCGCCGTTGCGGCCCATGAGGGCGACGGTCTCACCGGCCCGGACGGTCAGGCCGATGTCGCGCAGCGCGTCGACGCGGCCGTGGCGGACAGCCAGGCCGGACGCTTCGGCGACGGGCGCGGGGGCGGCCTCGGGGCGGGCCGGTTTGCGGAACAGGCCGGCGCGCCGCTGCCGCGGGGGTGCGGGCGCGGGCGCCGGTTCCGGTGCCGCGTCGGCCAGGCGTTCGCGCAGCGGGGCCGCGCGGCGGCGGGCGTCGCGGACGGAGAGGGGCAGCGGGGACCACCCGGCGAGCCGGCCCAGGGCCACCACCGGCGGCTGGACGGGCGAGACCGCCATGACCTCGGCCGGGGTGCCGGAGACGGGGGCCGCGCCGGGGGCGGGCAGCAGGATCAGCCGGTCCGCGTACTGGACGACGCGCTCCAAGCGGTGCTCGGCCATCAGCACGGTGGTGCCGAGGTCGTGCACCAGGCGCTGGAGCACGGCCAGCACCTCCTCGGCGGCGGCCGGGTCCAGGGCGGAGGTGGGCTCGTCCAGGACCAGCACCTGCGGGTGCGTGGTCAGCACCGAGCCGATGGCGACGCGCTGTTGCTGCCCGCCGGAGAGGGTGGCGATGGGCCGGTCGCGCAGGGCGGCGAGCCCGAGCAGGTCCAGGGTCTCCTCGACGCGGCGGCGCATGGTGTGCGGGGGGAGGCCGAGGGACTCCATGCCGTAGGCGAGTTCGTCCTCGACGGTGTCGGTGACGAAGTGCGCGAGGGGGTCCTGGCCCACCGTGCCGACGACGTCGGCGAGTTCGCGGGGGCGGTGCGTGCGGGTGTCGCGTCCCGCGACGGTGACGCGGCCGTGGAGGGTGCCGCCGGTGAAGTGCGGGACGAGGCCGCTGACGGTGCCGAGGAGGGTGGACTTGCCGGTGCCGGAGGGGCCGACCAGGAGGCACAACTCGCCTTCGGGGACGGTGAGGTCCGCGTTGCGGAGTGACGGCTTGGCGGCGCCGTCGTAGGTGACGGTCACGTTCTCGAACCGGATCACTGTGCCGCCTCGTTGTCGTGGGTGGTTTTTCCTTGCCCCTGACCCGCCCTTTCCCCGTTTCCTGGGGCTGCGCCCCAGACCCCCTTGTCGCGGCTCCGCCGCTCGTCCTCAAACGCCGGACGGGCTGAAATCAGCCCGTCCGGCGTTTGAGGACCGGCGAAAGGGTGGGGCCGGGGCGCAACAAACGCCGGCAGCAACCCCACCAGCACCGCCCCCGCCGCCCCCAGCGGCAACACCGGTGCCGTCAGCGGGACCACACCCGGGTGCAGCGGTGCCTCCGGCGCCAGGGTCATCAGAACCGCGACGGTCACCCCCGACCCCGACACCAGCCACGCCCGCACCCCCCATACATCCGGCCGGTACCGGGTCCGCACCGACCGGCGCCCGCCCAGCAGCAGGCCCCCGACGGCGGCAGCCAGTCCCGCCACCATCACCGGCATGCCGTACCCGGCACCCTCGTCCGCCAGCAGCCCGTACGTCCCGGCGCACACCCCGGTGAGGCCGCCGAGCGTCAGGACGTTCGTCAAGTGCCGTACCGAGCGCGGGACTCGGGCCGTGCGCCCGTAGCCCCGTGCGTCCATCGCCGCCGCCATGGCCACCGACCGTTCCAGCGCGCCCTCCAGCACCGGCACCCCCACCTGCAGCAGGGCCTTCGGGCCCCGGTCCGGGCGGCCCCGCAGGCGGCGGGCGGCGCGGAGCCGGGCCACGTCCGCGACCAGGTTCGGCGCGAACGTCATCGCGACCACGACCGCCACCCCGGCCTCGTACAGCGCACCCGGCAGGGACTTCAGCAGCCGCGCCGGGTTGGCGAGGGCGTTCGCCGCGCCCACGCAGATCAGCAGGGCGGCCAGCTTCAGCCCGTCGTACAGGGCGAAGACCAGGCCCTCCGCGGTCACCCGGCCGCCGATGCGCACCCCGCGCGCCCAGTCCGGCAGCGGGACCTCGGGGAGCGTGAGCAGCGTGTGCGTACCGGGAATCGGCGAGCCCAGGACCACCGCGAAGACCAGGCGGATGCCGATGACGGCCAGCCCGAGCTTGAGGAACGCCCCGTACGAGCGCGCCCACGGCGCGTCCGTCCGCCGGGCCGCCACCACATAGCCCGCGACGCCGACGAGCAGGCCGAGCAGCAGGGGGTTGGTCGTCCGCGATGCCGCGGCGGCCAGCCCCAGGGCCCAGATCCACCATGCGCCGGCGTGCAGAGCGCCGCTGTTCCTCACCCGATGTTTCCCTATCCGCGCCGGCGGCGGGTCTGCCAGACGGCGGCCGCGCCGAGGACGGCCACGGCCGCGATGCCCGCGACCAGGCCGGCGGAGGGCCCGCCGTCGTCCTTCTTCTTCTCCGGCGCTGCGGAAGGCTTGCTTTCGCCGCTGTCGCTGCCCACCTGCTCGCCGCAGCCCGACTCCGGGTACCCGGCGATCGCGCACAGCAGCGCGGAGGAGTTGTAGCGCAGCGGCTTCGCCACCGCGGCCAGCGCCTCCCCGGCGCTCGCGTCCGTGCCGACCTGGGCGCACGCGGTGCGCGCGGCAGGCGGGGCGGCGCCCGCGGGGGCGTCCGCGGCCGTGCCGAAGTCGAGGACGACGGCCACCCGCTTGCTGCCGTCCTTCGCGGGCGTGGCGTCGCACGCCGCCGCGAAGTCGGCCGCGCCCCGCGGCTTCGCCGCCTGCGCGGAGTCCGCGCTGACGGCGAAGCGGAAGCCGATCGTCTCCCCGTCGCCGGGGCGTGCGGTGGCCGGGCCCTGCGTGGCGTACGTCCAGTCCTTGCCGCCGCCCGCCGCCTGCCAGAAGGACCAGTAGCGGTAACCGGCCGCCTGCGCGGGTGCCGCGCCGAGCACGGCGAGCATCCCGGCCGCGAGCAGGACGCACACCTTGTGCATCCTGCGCATCACAGCTGCTTCTTCCTGCGGTTGCTGAGGAGGAAGCCGACGCCGATGCTGGCGACGAAGAGGACGCCGAAGATCCACCAGCCGCCGAAGCTGCGGCCGTTCGTCCCTTCCTTCTCCCCGGACTTCGTCGGAATGGCCGGCCCCTCCGCCTTCGGGCCCGTCGCGGCGAGCTGCTGCACCAGGTCCGCGCCGCCGAAGGCGCGCGGGTCGGTGCCCGCGGTGCGCGCGGCGAGGATCAGCTTGGCGAGGCGGCCCGGGTCGCCCGCGGCCCACTCGGCGGTCTTGCTGTCCTTGGACTGCAGCCACGCCATCGGCTTGCCGGCCGCCTCGCGGTGCCCGCCCGCGGCGAGGGCGATCACGGCGTCGGCGGTGGCACCGAAGTCGGGGCCCTCCGGGGCGCCCGGCATCGAGGACTTCAGCTGCCCGCCGTTCGCGTCCAGCTTCTTGGCCAGGTAGCCGGCGACGGCGTCGGCCGCCGCGGCCGCGTCCTTGGGCTTCGCGTTCTCGTCGCCCGCGCAGTCCAGCGGCTTGACGGGCTTGTCGCCCTGCTCCGGCGCACCGGTCCCGAAGCCCTTGCCGAGGGCGGCCAGGGCGGCCGCGGTCGAGGCGAGGTCGTTGGCCTGCAGCTCGCCGTTCTGCGGCAGGTAGGCGAACGCGCCGCGCTCGTCCTCCTTCTTGTCGCAGCCGAGTTGGAAGGACAGCAGCGCGTCGTACGGGCTCTTGCCGCTCTTGCCGGTGGCCTTCGCCGGGTCCTGGCCCGCGGCGGCGAAGGCGCCGACCGCGATGGAGGTGGAGTTGGCGTCGCTGGCCGCGCCGGGGCTCATGCCCCAGCCGCCGTCCTCGTTCTGGTGCTCCTTGAGCCAGCCGAGGCCCTTCTGCACGGCCGCGTCCCGGCCGCCCACGGCCGCGAGGCCCTGCACGGCGGCGGAGGTCGCGTCCGTGAACTCGCCGGCCTTGGGGTCGCAGGCCTTGCCGGTGTCGGCGCGGTAGCCGGCGAAGCCGCCGTCGGAGCACTGCTGGCCCGCCAGCCAGTCCACGGCCGCGGGGGCCGGGGAGACGCCCACCGCGTGCTGGGCGACGAGGGCGAGCGACTGCCGGAAGACACCGTCGAACTTGGGGTCCTTGGCGCCGTACAGACCCGGGGCCGCCGGGGACGGGGAGCCGTCGGCGAAGGCCGCGGGCGCTGCGGCGGCGCCCAGCACGGCGGCGGTGGCCAGGGCCGCGGCGCCGCGGCGCGCGTGGACGGCGAAGGAGGGGGCCATGGGGGTCGGTGCCTCTCGGTGTCTGTACGAGTCCGTACGGGAGGGCGTACGCAGCCGCGCGGCGGTCGCCGCGCAGGGGCGCGGGGCACCGGCCCGGCCCCGCATACCTCGACGGGTGAGCCTTTTCCTCCTCGGCGCGGGTACTCCGGCTCACAGGCCCCCTGGGCCCTGCTCACGGTTGCGGGTCAGCGCCGGATTCGCACCGGCTTCCCCCGTTCCGAGGTGGGATGAAGTTGTTCCGGACACCTTAACCGGACGCCTGCATCCGTGGTGGGGCGGTTACGCACCGCACATGCATTGCCCGTCCCGCGGGGAGCTGCTATCCCCATCTGATGGAGCATCTGATGGGACGTCAGATACGGAGGGTTCACGGATGACCGGAATCGCCGAGCACGACCGGCTCTTCATCGGCGGCACCATGGTGGAACCGGCGACGGACGCCGTGCTCGACGTCGTCTCGCCGCACACCGAGGAGACCATCGGGCGCGTGCCGCACGCCGCGCCCGCCGACGTCGACCGGGCCGTGGCCGCGGCCCGTACCGCCTTCGACTCCGGGGTCTGGTCGGGCCTGCCGCCGGAGGAGCGGATCGCCGTCGTCACCCGCATCAAGGACGCGATCGCCGCCCGGCACGAGGAGTTCGCCCGCGTCATCTCCGCGCAGAACGGCTCCCCTTACTCCTGGAGCGTCCTCGCGCAGGCGCTCGGCGCGGTGATGGTGTGGGACTGCGCCATCTCCGTCGCCCGCGACTTCCCCTACGAGGAACGCCGCCCCGGCGCGCTCGGCCCGCTGCTCGTGCGGCGCGAGCCGGTCGGCGTGGTGGCGGCCGTGGTGCCCTGGAACGTGCCGCAGTTCACCGCGGCCACGAAGCTGGCGCCCGCGCTGCTGGCCGGCTGCTCGGTGATCCTCAAGCCGTCGCCCGAGACGCCGCTGGACGCGTACCTCCTCGCGGAGATCGCCGCGGGGGCCGGGCTGCCGGAGGGCGTGCTGTCGGTCCTGCCCGCCGGGCGGGAGACCGGCGAGTACCTCGTCGGGCACCCCGGCGTCGACAAGGTGGCCTTCACCGGGTCGGTCGCGGCGGGCAAGCGCGTGATGGAGGTCGCCGCGCGCAACCTGACCCGCGTCACGCTCGAACTGGGCGGCAAGTCCGCCGCCATCGTCCTGCCGGACGCCGACCTGGACGCGGCCGTCGCCGGCATCGTGCCCAGCGCCTGGATGAACAACGGCCAGGCGTGCGTTGCCCAGACCCGCATCCTGGCCCCGCGCGTCCACTACGCGGAGCTCGCCGAGCGGCTGGCCGCTGCCGCCTCGGAGCTGACCGTCGGCGACCCGCTCGACCCGGCGACCGCGGTCGGCCCGCTGGTGACGCGGCGGCAGCGGGACCGCTCGCTGGAGTACATCGCGCTCGGGCGGGAGGAAGGAGCCAAGATCCTCGCGGGCGGCGGCCGTCCGGCCGGCCGGGAGAAGGGCTGGTACGTCGAGCCGACGCTCTTCGGGGACGTGGACAACGCGATGCGCATCGCCCGCGAGGAGATCTTCGGCCCTGTCGTCTGCCTGCTGCCCTACGAGGACGAGGAGGAGGCCGTCGCGATCGCCGACGACTCGGACTACGGGCTGTCGGGCAGCGTGTGGACGACGGACGTCGAGCGGGGTGTGGAGGTGGCGCGCAGGGTGCGTACGGGGACGTACTGCGTGAACACCTTCAGCCTGGACATGATGGGCCCCTTCGGGGGCTACAAGTCCTCCGGGATGGGGCGGGAGTTCGGGCCGGAGGGGTTTGCGGAGTATCTGGAGCACAAGACGATTCACCTGCCGGCGGGGTGAAGGGTGAGGCGTTACGAGCTCACAGGAAAAGGGTTTGAGCGAGGCGGCGCCCCGCTGCTACTTTCGCGGTGGACCGTGAAGTCGTCGTATGGAGGTGAGACCCGTGAACACAGTTACCCATGGGTGCTCCCTCAACCCGTCACGGTCCGGCGGCTGACGTTCGGTGTCGCCAGGAGCGCCTGAGACCGAGGCACTCCTGGAAAGGGACTCCGATGAACACGAAGCCTTTCATATCCGGCCTGAGCGAGAACGCGGTGATGATCACGCGCGTCGCGGACAGGCAATGGCATGCACTGGATGACGACCTGGTGGTCGGCCGCGGACATGCGGAACACCGGCCCGACGGGCGCTTGTTCGTCAGTATCGACGCCTGGCACGATGCCGCCTTCGACCGGCTCGCCGAGGCGATGCTGGCGGAACTGCCGGCGCCGTTGTACACGGTGGTCGACGAAGCGGACGTCGAGCTGACGGCCGGCTGGCGCCGGGCCGGTTTCACGATACGGCGCCGCGAGCGGGAGTACGTCGTGCCGACCGACCCGCGGATCACGGGGCTTGAAGAAGTCCTGCCACCCTCGGGCGTGACGATCGTGCCCGCCGGCCGGGCGGACGAGAGTCTGCTGCGGGCGGTGGACCGCGCGATCCGTGACGAGGTCGAGGCGACCGTCGGGTGGCAGTCGATGCCCGCGGAAGTAATTCCCCGCCCCGAAGGCGACACCGTCGTCGACCCGTCGAAGTACGCGGTGGCCGCGGCGCCGGACCGCTACCTGGGCCTGATCCGGGTGGTGACGGTGAACCGGCCGCGCATCGGGCTGGTCGCGGTCCGGGCCGGCGAGCAGCGCCGCGGCATCGCGCGGGCGCTGCTGGCCCACGCGCTGGGGACGCTGCACCGCTCCGGGTTCGCCGAGGCCTGGACCGAAGTCCAGGAGTCCAACCGAGCGGCCTCGGCGCTGTTCGAGGGCATCGGCGCCCGGCCGATGAGCAGCAACCTGGAGCTGGTGCGATGACGAAGAACAAGAACGTCATCGAAGTCGAGGGCAAGGTCGTCGAGTGCCTGCGCAGCGCCATGTTCACGGTGGAGCTGGAAAACGGCCATCAGGTGCTCGCGCACATCAGCGGGAAGATCCGCAAGAACTACATCAAGGTCATGCTGGAGGACCGGGTGCTGGTGGAGCTCCCGCCGTACGACCTGACGCGCGGCCGGATCGTGTTCCGGTACCGGAACTAGGCGCTCCGCGGGAGGGGTGGTGCGTCGACTGCGGGCTCGTCGTGGCTGGTCGCGCCCACGCGGCGGAGCCGCATATGTAACTGTCCCGCGCCCCTTCGGGGCGCGATCACGCACCGCACTTCGCCAAGCCCGCTCAGGTGAACCCGCCCGGCCGATCGTGACCGATGACGGCCGGGCGGGAGGCGGCCTACAAAGTGATCGGCGCCTCGGGGGTGGTCTTCCAGTGCCGGTGTGCGATCTCCCGGTAGCCGGTGTGGTCGGGGTTGGTGCCGGAGTGCCGCCTGGCCCAGTCGAGGGCGCTGTCGATCTCCGCGCATGGACCCGAGCTGTTGGTGCAGGCGGCGCAGTACAGTTCGTGCGTCACCAGGGGGTTGCCCGGCACCTTGACGGACGTGATCTTCCAGCGGGTGAATCCCTGTACGGAACGGGTCACTTGCTCCACCTCGGCTCGTCGTCGGGGAGCAGCGCTCCCTCTGTTCTCGGTGATCTCTCCTGCCTCTACGTAACCGTGGGGTCACGCGCGGCGGTACCGTTGCAGTGGAGCGGCGGATTTAAAGCGTTTAACGCACCACGGGGCGCCAGGAGTTGAGCGATCATGCCGAACGAGTCCCTGCAAGGACTGTTCAAGGAAACCGGCTGGACTCTGAGCCAGTGCGCGCGTGCTGTGAACCTGGTGGGTGCCGAGGACCGAACCCCCCTGCGCTACAACGCATCCGCAGTTCATCACTGGCTGGCCGGGACGACCCCCAAGGAGGGGGTGCGGCACTACATCGTCGAAGCGTTCTCACGGCGGCTTCAGCGCCCCGTCACGCATCGCGAAGCAGGGTTCGCGCTTTCGATCGATCAATCGGGGCAGCAGCTGGATGCGGTGGAAGGGGTGATCGAGCTGGGGAGGGGCGACATGGACCCGTCGCGCAGAGGCGTCCTCGGGGCCGGACTCTTCTCGGTCGCCCTGACCATCCCGGGATGGCCCGACGTCGTGGGGCGCGCCGAGGCGGTGCAGTCGGGCCGGATGACCCGCATCGGCATGAATGAAGTCAAGACGGTCAAAGCGATGACTGAACGTGTCTCGGACCTCGACGACGAGTTCGGCGGTCGGCACGCGCGTCCCATGGCAGCGTCGTTCATGGTCAACACAGTTGCCCCATACCTACGGGCAGAGGCAACTGGTGAAGTGCGACAAGCAATACTCTCCGCAGCATCGGACCTCCTCTATCTCACGGGCTATATGGCGGTGGATGAGGGATTGCACGGACTTGCCCAGCAGTACTACGTCAAGGCTCTGGAGCTGGCGGGCGCCGCAGAGGATCACTTGACTTATTGCACGACGCTGCGCGGAATGTCGGTGCAGGCCGTGGACCTTCGTCACGGGGGCAAGGCCGTAGAGCTTGCAGATGCTGCCTCCGAGGCATCTCCCAAGGCGGGACCGCGTATGAAGGCTTTCCTCACCGGCCAACAAGCGCATGCTGCGGCACAGACGGGTGACAGAAGCAATGCGCTCAAGTACATCCGTGAAGCAGAGGCGGCTATGGACAGGGCGGAGTCGCGCGGGAAGGCCTTTGGGTCCTACGACCCGGCTTCGCTTCACTACCACGTCAGTCAGGTCCGGTACGAGCTGGGAGACCGGCCGGGCGCAGTGGAGGCAATGCTGATGTCCGACCGTGAACGTCAGGGCGTCTACAGGCGTTCGCGTGTTCACCGTCGAGGTCTACTGGCCGAACAGCAGCTGGAAGTCGGGCACCTGGAGGCGGCTTGTCGCACCTGGGGCATGGCGCTGGACGATTACCCACTGGTTCAGTCCGGGCGTGCGGACGAACGCATGAAACGCATGATCGGCCTGCTCCGTCCGCATGTGAAGAATGCATTCGCTCGTGAGCTTTACGATCGTGCGCGGCAGATCATTCCCGCGTCGCTGATTCGCTCCTGATACAGCACTCCGCCTTCGCGAGCCGGGCGCTCCGCTCGACGGAAGGTTTTGTAGTGAGACACAAGACGCTTCGTGCGATCACACGCACCCCGTGCCGTTTTGCCAATTCCGGCCCAACCCTTTGGGGAATCCGAGAAAGGTCGGCGAAACTCCCCGCCGAAGGGCGTCGTCCTCCGATCTGAACGGTGCGGCTGTGGCAGTCGCGCCAGAAGAGGATGGTGAGGCGTGACCTTGTCCCGGATGTTCCCTGCCCGTCGGCGAGCGGCTGCGGCTGCGGCCGCGTCGTTGGCCGCGGTCACTCTGGCCCTGGCCGGTTGTTCGAGCCAGAAGTCGACCGCGCAGCTGGCCGGTTCGAGTGCGGCGAAGCCCGGTGCCTCCCACGCGTCGACGGCGACTTCGGGCGGCGTGCTGTTCGGCGGCGACGCGCAGTTCTCCGGCCTGTCCGGTCTCGGCCGCTCCCCGGCGATCGTGCGCACCTACGACACCGTGGACACTGCCGCCTCGTTCCCCACCGCGGAAGAGACCCGGGCCCTGAACGCCGGAGCAACCCTGCTGGCCAGTCTGGGTACGGGGCCCGGCCGGGACTGGGCGTCCATCGCCGCGGGCAAGTCCGACACCGCCGTGCTCGGATATCTGCGTGCGGTCGACAACGCCGCCACGACACACCACTTGAGCGCTGTCTACGTGTCGTTCAACCACGAGCCCAACGCGAAGGAAGACGCCAAGAAGGGGAGCCCGGCGCAGTTCGTCGCGGCCTGGCGGCACGTGCACCAACTGGCCGCCGGCGCCCACCTGGACAGCCAGGACGGAGGCCACCTCCGCTGGGTGTGGATCCTGACCGCGAACGGCTTCCACCAGCACGGCACCGCCGACCGCTACTGGCCGGGTGCCGAGAACGTGGACGTCGTCGGGGTCGACGGATACGTCTCCGGGGGCTGCTCGAAGCAGGCCACCGGCGCCTACACGGATCCGTCCAAGACCGCCCCCAAGCCCGGCACCGTGTTCGGGGCGGCGCTGACCTGGAGTGCCGCCCACGCCCCGGGCAAGCCGGTGTTCATCCCGGAGTGGGGCAGCGTCCCGTTCGCCGGACCGGAGGTACGGGCCTCGTACATCCAGGCCATGACCGGCTACGTGGCGGCCCACCCGCAGATCGGTGCGGTCATGTACTGGAACGATCACGCGCATCACGACTCCTGCGACTACTCCCTGGGCAGCGACGCCGCCGCGCAGCGTGCCCTCGCCGCCATGGGCCGCGACGCACACTTCCAAGCGCGCCCCTGACGCCCGGCCCGCGGGCGGGCATGCGGATGTTCGATGAGTGATCGATAAAATCGGCCCATGGGGTTGTGGAACACAGGGGGAAGTCCCGTCGGCTGGGCGCAGCCGGCCGTCCGGGATCCGCGGGCGGCCGTGGCATGGCAGGCGCCGAGCGACGTCGAGCAGGGGCTGTACGACGCACTGCTCCGCGGTGACTGGGACGCGTACTTCCATGTGCTGGCCGAGACGAGGCTGTTCCTGGCCGTCCCGCGGGAACGCGCGGACGCCGAGCCTCCCTCAGTGGTCTTCACCCCCTACCGGCATCCCCGGACGGGGATCGTCTGTCTGGCGGTCTTCACCGAGGGCATGTTGCCTGCGCCGGTCGCCGACCCCGTCTTCTGCGGGTACTCCCTGGGCTGGTACGCGCGGGAGTGGAACGACGCCGATCCGCCGTATCTCGCGGTCAACCCCGGGAGCCCCTGCGAGGCGATCATCCCGGCGACGGCGGCGCACCGGGCTGTCTGGAGCGAGCACGCCGACCGCGTGCGCACCAGCGCCTGCGGATGTCCGGACCGCCACGGCCGGCTGCGCGCCCTGTACGTGGGCGGCCCCCTGCACGGCCCGCTCGCCCACGGGCTCGCGTGCGGCGCGCTGCTCTTCGTCAAGAACGGCGAGCCGTGGAATGCCATGGCCTATCACGGCGGTGGCTACTTCCACGAGAAGGACCGGCTCGAGGACTGGTGGGGGGTCGGCGACCCGGAGGGGTGGCGCGACGCCCAGGAGCGGCTGCTGAACGCCGACATGGTCGGTGGTGTATGGGAGTTCGCGCTCGGGGTCCGGCGGGCCATGGCGCAGGACTTCGTCGGGCCGGTCGACGTGGAGCAGTGGCGCCGGACGGCGGAGAACGTCCTGCGCAGGAGGATCGCAGAGGCGGGCGAGACCCGGATCACGCCCGACGGGGTCACCCGGGGGAAGACCCTCGCAGAGGACGAGATCGAGGAGCACGTCGCCGAACTCCACCGGCTGATCGGCCTGATCACGCGTTACGAGGCCCGTTTCCGCGCGGACGGTCTGCTGGCGGAGGACGCGTATGTGCGCACGACGCAGGCCTGGGACCACGGGCGGGCCTCCGGGATGGCCCGCTGGGGTCTGGCCGCGAGGTACTGCACTCTGCACGAGGCCGAGGAGGCGGTCCTGCGCGCCGGTATCGCTGCCAGGTCCGCCTACTCCTCCTGGGAGGAGTTCTCCGCCGCGTACGCCCTGGGGCGTTGCCTCCACTTCGACGAGGAGCAGTTCGGCTCGTGGTACGAGGAGGTTCTGCAGGCGCATCGCATCCTCACCACGGACCCGGGCAGCCCTTGGCTCAACATCCCCTGGGGGCGCGAGAGAAGCATGCTCGGGCAGGGGGCGTGAACATCAAAAGGCCTGGACCAGCATGAAGTTACTCATGCGTTCCGCATGGTCACGTCATGACACCTGTGACTGTTCCGCCCCCGGCCGCCGTGGAAATCTCGTCCTGTCAGCGGACAGGCCGAGGGGGGAACGCTCACGATGGACAAGCGGTACGAGGTCCACTGCCTGGTCGACCGGCATTTCTACGAGACCCCGGACCGTCTGGCCGCCCCCGGCGCCGAGGACGGCGCCGCCCTTTTCGAGCCCGCCCGCCGCCCCGCCCCCGGCGGGTGGCGCACCGCGCGCAGTGGGGACTGGCTGCATCTGATCCCCGACGGGCGGCACCTGCCGCCCCAGGGCTGGAAGATCCACGTCTCGGCCACCGCCGACACCGCGGAGAAGACGGCCGCCGATGTCTGGGACTACTGCGTCCCGCGCGGTATCTCCTTCAAGTTCGTGCCCAGCCGCCCCCTCCTGCACCTGCGCAACAGCAAGTACGCGGCCCGCGACGGCAGCGGGAAGTTCGTCACCGTCTACCCGCGGGACGAACAGCAGCTGCACACCGTGCTCACCGAGCTGCACGAGATCGTCGGCGGGCGGCCGGGGCCGTACATCCTCACCGATCTGCGCTGGCACGAAGGGCCGTTGTACGTCCGGTACGGGGCCTTCGAGCGGCGCTACTGCCTGGACGGGCGCGGCACGCTCGTGCCCGCCGTCGAGGACGGCGAGGGCCTGCTCGTCCCGGACGCCCGGAACCCTGCCTTCCAGGTGCCCGCGTGGGTGACCCTTCCGGACTTCCTCGCACCTCACCTCGCCGCACGCAACGCCACCACCGTCGGTGAACTCCCGTACCGCATCGAGAAGGCCCTGCACTTCTCCAACGGCGGCGGCGTCTACCGCGGCACCGGCACCCGCGACGGGCGGGCGGTCGTCCTCAAGGAGGGCCGCCCGTACGCCGGGCTCGCCGCGGACGGGGCCGACGCCATCGCCCGGCTGGAGCGGGAGAGGACGGCGCTGGAACGGCTCTCCGGACTCGGCGTCGCCCCCGCCGTGCGCGACTGGTGCACCCTCGGCGACCACCGCTTCCTCGTCATGGACTTCGTCGAGGGCCGCACCCTCAACTCCTACTTCGCCGAACGCCATCCGCTGCTCACCGCCGACCCCGACCCCGCCGCGCTCGCCGACTACACGGCCTGGGCCCTGCGGATCCACCGTGCCGTCGAGGAGGCGGTCGAGGCGGTGCACGGCAGGGGAGTGGTCTTCAACGACCTGCACATGTTCAACATCATGGTCGCGCCCGACGAACGGTCCGTCGTCCTCATCGACTTCGAGGCCGCCGCGGACGTCTCCGACGGCAGCCGCCAGGTCGTCGCCCACCCCGGCTTCTGCGCCCCGCCCGGCCGCACGGGCACCGACACCGACCGGTACGCGCTGGCCTGCCTGCGGCTCGCCCTGTTCCTGCCCATCACCACGCTCCTCGCCGTCGACCGCGGCAAGGCCGTCCACCTCGCGGAGGTCGTCGCATCCGAATTCCCGGACGTGCCACGGGAGTTCCTGGACGAGGCCGTCGCCGAGATCACCCGCGACGAGGGCGACGTCACCGCCCTGCCCGAACCCGGCGACTGGCCGCGCAGCCGGGACTCCATGGTCCGCGCCCTGCTCGCCTCCGCCACGCCCGACCGCGACGACCGGCTCTTCCCCGGCGACGTCGCCCAGTTCACCGAGGGCGGCGGCCTCGGCCTCGCGCACGGCGCCGCCGGGGTGCTCTACGCCCTCGCCGAGACCGGTGCGCCGCGGTACGAGACCGGCGAGCAGTGGCTGCTCGACCACACCGACCCCGCGCCGCCCGGCACCCCGCCCGGCCTCTACGACGGGCTGGCCGGTGTCGCCTTCGTCCTCGACCGGCTCGGCCACCGCGACCGCGCGCTCGACCTCGCCGGGACGGTCCTCGGCGAGCGGTGGCAGCGCCTCGGCTCCGGCCTGCACGGCGGCGTCGCCGGCATCGGGCTCGTCCTCGACCACCTCGCCCGCACCACCGGCGAACGGCACTTCCACGAACGGGCCGTCGAAGCAGCCCAGTTGCTCGCCGACCGGATGGCCGCCCCTGCAACGCCGGGGCCCGTCCGGGCCGGGCTGCTGCACGGTGCCACCGGGCCCGCCCTGTTCTTCCTGCGGCTGTACGAGCGGACGGGCGCCCCCGCCCTGCTCGAACTCGCCGGGGCCGCCCTGCGCGCTGACCTGGAACGGTGCGTCCGTACGGCCGGGGGCGCGCTGGCCGTCGACGAGGGCTGGCGCACCATGCCCTACCTCGGCGACGGCAGCGTCGGCATCGGCGCCGTCCTGGACGACTACCTCGGGCACGTGCCGGGATCCGATCTGGCCGAGGCCCGTTCCGGGATCCTCGCCGCCGCCGGCTCGCGCTTCTACGCCCAGCCCGGCCTGTTCCAGGGCCGGGCCGGGATGATCTGGCACCTGGCCCGCACCACCGCCCCCGGGGCCGCCCCGGACCACCTGGCGCGGCAGGTCGCCGCACTGGGTTGGTACGGCATGGCCTACCAGGGCGAACTGGCCTTCCCCGGCCACCAGATGATGCGGCTGTCCATGGACCTCGCCACCGGAACCGCAGGCTGCCTGCTCGCCCTCGGCACCGCCCTGGGCGACCGCACCGCACAACTGCCGTTCCTCCCGCGCCCGCACGGGCGCCCCTGAGCCGGTTCCCCCGCCGATGCGGAGGAGCCGTGGCACCACCCTGTTCAACCCTGTTCAACCCAGTCCCCAAAGAACGTGATGAAAGGAAGAACCATGGCGCTTCTCGACCTCCAGGGCATGGAATCCGAAGAGATCGGCCACGACGGTGGCGGCGGCAGCAATGTCAGCCTGCTCCTCTGCGACAGCGTCGCCAGCGTCCTGCTGTGCCTCTGACACACGCCCTGGTGATCGGTAACCGGTGACCGCTCCGGGCGGGCTCTCCCCTTGGCGGGAGGGCCCGCTCGACCGCACGGAAGGGCTTGTGCCCATGGCCGCGAGGCATCGCCGATCCTGTCTCGGTCCCGGTGACCGGCTCGTCGCCGACGCGACCCGGCACGTCGGCGCCCGTACGCTCGCCCTCGGCCTGACCTCCGTCGCAGGAACCGGCGCCGCCCTGCTGCTGCCCGCCGTCCTCGGCCACACCGTCGACCTGCTGCTCGCGCGGCAGAGCGGCGAGGCGGGCCGCTGGATCGTGTTGTGCGCGCTGCTGCTGTGCGCACCGGCCGTCGTCGACGCACTCGACGGCCTGCTCACCGGCACCACCGCCGCCGGGGCCACGGCCTGGCTGCGGCACCGGGTGCTCGGACACGTCCTCGCCGTCGGGCCGCGGACCACCGCCCGCTTCGCCCCGGGCGACCTCGTCGCCCGCCTGGTCGGCAACGCCGCCTACGTGGGCACGGCCCCCGGCAGCCTCGCCTCGGCCCTCGCCTCCGTCGCCGCGCCGCTCGGCGGGATCGTCGCCCTCGGCCTCGTCGACCCCTGGCTCGCCGTCGCCTTCCTGGCCGGAGCCCCTCTCCTCTTCCTTCTGCTGCGCGCCTTCACCCGGGCCTCCACCGACTGCCTCGCCGCCTACCAGCGCCTCCAGGGCGACCTGGCCGGCCGGCTCGTCGAGGCCCTCGACGGCGTGCGCACCATCACCGCGGCCGGAACGGCCCGCCGCGAGACGGACCGCATCCTGCAGCCGCTCCCCGGTCTTTCCCGCGAGGGCCACCGCATGTGGCAGGTCCAGGGCCGCTCGGCCGCGCAGGCGGCCACCGTGCTGCCGCTGCTGCAGATCGTGGTGCTGGCCGTCGCCGGCCTGCGCCTCGCGCAGGGCGCGCTCAGCGTCGGCGACGTGCTGGCCGCCTCGCGCTACGCGGTGCTGGCCGCCGGGATCGGCGCGATCGTCGGCCGCCTCAACGCCCTGGTGCACGCGCGCACGGCCGCCGGGCGGCTGGCGGAGGTCCTCGCGGAGCCGCCGGCCCGGTACGGGCGGCGCGAACCGCCCGAGGGCGACGGGACGTTGCGGCTGCGCGGGGTGACCGCGGTCCGCGGGGGCCGCCGCGTCCTCGACGGGCTGGACCTGGTGGTGCCGGGCGGTACGACCCTGGCGGTCGTCGGCCGCTCGGGCACGGGCACGTCGGTCCTCGCCGAACTGGCGGGCCGGCTCGCCGACCCCGACGCGGGGGTGGTGGAGCTGGACGGGGTCCCCCTCGGCGACCTCACCCGCACCGCGCTGCGCTCCCGCATCACCTACGCCTTCGCCCGCCCCGCGCTGCTCGGCGGCACGATCGCCGGCACCATCGGGCTGGGCCCGCAGCCCCCCGCCCCGGAGACGGTCGCCGCCGCGGCGCGGGCCGCCTGCGCGGACGCATTCGTCCGCCGCCTCCCGGCGCGCTACGACACGCCCTGCGCGGCGGCGCCGCTGTCGGGCGGCGAGGCCCAACGCCTGGGCCTGGCCAGGGCGTTCGCCCGCACGGACAGCCGCCTGATCGTCCTGGACGACGCGACGTCGAGCCTGGACGCGGTGACGGAACGCCGTATCACCCGCACCCTCCTGACCGCCGCAGGCCCCGCCCGCACCTGTCTCGTCGTGGCCCACCGCCCCACGACGGCGGCCCGCGCGGACCGGGTGGCCTGGCTCGAGGATGGCCGGATTCGAGCGGTGGGAACCCATGCGCACTTGTGCGAGCTGCCGGATTACTGTGCGGTTTTCGAGCCTCCGGAACCGCCCGTTCCGCGGGGCGCGGAGTCATAGCCGTGGACCCCGAACCCGAGGAGAAGCCCGAGGAGGGGCCCGTGGGCGGAGCCCGAACCCCCCGCACCCTCACCCGGCAGGGCGCCCGGTTCCTGTGGCGCAGGCGGCGCGCCGTCGCCGCGCTCGCCGGGTGGTCGGTCGCCGAGGCCGCGTACACCTTCGCCACCGGATACGCCCTCGCCCGGGCCCTCGACGCCGGGTTCCTCGCCGGGAGGTCGGCGACCGGCCTCGCCTGGCTGGCCGGTGCGGCCGTCGCCGTCCTCGTCGGCGCCTACGGCACCGGCCGCACCTACCGCGGCACCGCCGCCCTCGCCGAGCCCCTGCGGGACGCCCTCGTGCGGCGCGTCGTCGCCCGCGCCCTGCACGACGGCGACCGTGCCGCCGTGTCCCGGCTCACGCACCAGGTCGAGATCGCCCGCGACACGTTCGCGGGAGTGGTCATGGTCGCGCGGACGTTCGTCTTCACCGCCGTCGGAGTGCTGGCCGGGCTCTGCCTCCTGGCCCCCGTCCTGCTCGCGTTCGTCCTGCCGCCGCTGCTCGCGGGGCTGGCGCTGTTCGCCGCGACGCTGCGCCCGCTCGTGAGCCGTCAGGAGGCGTTCCTCGACGCCGACGAGGCCGTGGCGCAGTCGCTCGGCGACGTCTGCGCCGGCCTGCGCGACGTCGCGGCCGCGGGCGCCGAGGAACAGGTCCACGCCGGCACCGGGGCGCTCGTCGACGCCGAGCGGGACGCCTCGCGGGCCCTGGCCCGCTGGTCCGTGCTGCGCGTGGCGGCACTGGCCGTCGCGGGCCGGCTGCCCGTCGTGCTGCTGCTGGCCGCCGCGCCCTGGCTGCTGGACCGCGGCGTGTCCGCGGGCGCGCTCGTCGGCGCCCTCGCCTACCTCACGCAGTCCCTCCTGCCGGGCCTGCAGAACCTCATGAGCGGTCTGGGGACGAACGGCTCCCGGCTGGCCGTCGTCCTCCGCCGGCTGACGGCCGAACCCCCGCAGCCGGCGCCCCCGTTGCCGGCCACCGCCGCCCCGGACGCCCCGGCCGTCGCCCTGCGCGGCGTCACCTTCGCGCACGGCCCCCACGCCGACCCCGTCGTCGACCGCCTCGACCTGGACCTCCCGCACGGCTCCCACCTCGCCGTCGTCGGCCTCAGCGGCATCGGCAAGTCGACGCTGGCGGCACTGGTCGCGGGGGTGCTGGAGCCGCAGCGGGGCGAGGTCGAGGTGTGCGGGATCCCGGCGCGGGCCCGGGCGGCCCGCGACCTCCGGGCGCTGATCCCGCAGGAGGCGTACGTCTTCTCCGGCACCGTCGGCGACAACGTCCGCTACCTCCGCACCGACGCGGTCCCCGACCGCGAGGTGCTGGCCGCCGCCGACGCGGTGGGGGCCGGTGAACTCCTGGACCGGCTCGGCGGGTTGTCCGCACCGCTCGTCCCCGGCGAGCTGTCGGCGGGGGAGCGGCAGCACATCGCCCTGGTGCGCGCTTACCTCTCCCCGGCCCCCGTCGTGCTGCTGGACGAGGCGGCCTGCCACCTCGACCCGGCCGCCGAGGCGCGCGCGGAGCGCGCCTTCGCGGCGCGCCCCGGCGGCACCCTCGTCGTGATCGCGCACCGCGCGGGCTCGGCCCGGCGCGCGGGCCGGGTCCTCGTCATGGACGGTGCGCGGACGACCGCCGGGACGCACGCCGAGCTGCTGCAGCGCTCGGCGTTCTACCGTGACCTCATGGGGGACGCAGAGGCTGCGGCCGTCTCACAGCCAGCCCGCCCCCTGCGATATGCGGATCGCATCGACCCGGTTGCGGGCCCCGGTCTTCCGGGTGATGGCGGCCATGTAATTGCGTACGGTCCCGTTCGACAGGTGCAGGCTGCGGGCGATCTCCCCGATGGAGGCCCCTTCCGCGGCAAGTGACAGCACACTCAGCTCTCTTCGGGTCAGCGGCATGGCGGCGGCCTCCAGGAAGCCGTGGCCGAGCGACTCGTCGATGTACCGCTCGCCCTTGGCCACGTGCCGGATGCCCTCGACCAGCCGGTCCGGCGAGGTGTTCTTGCTCAGGTATCCCAACGCGCCCTCCTCGAAGGCCCGGCGCAGCGGCCCCGGCCGCCCGGGCGTCGCCAGGGCGAGCAGGGCGGCGCCCCCGCCGTCCGGCGCGTGACATCGGTGCGCGAGGTCGCCGATGCCGCGCGGGCCGCCCGCCTCGGGGCCGTCCATGTCGACCACGCACACGTGCGGCCGCAGTGTCCGGTGACCGGCGGCTGCTCCTTGCCAGGGTGCCGAGGCGACTTCCAGGTCCGGCTCTCTGCCGATCACGGTCGCCAGCGCCGTGCGCAGTAGGTGGGTGTCGTGTATGAGCAGGACTCGGATCACGTTTCCGTCCCTCCCCGTTCCCTGTGACGAACCATCCCGGTCACGTCGGTCAATTCATACCGACGTGAACCACTGTCCTGGGTAGGGAAGTTAGGACGCCCGGGGGCGCGAGGACGTACCGAATCGGCCACGTGTGCCCCGCGCGCGAGCGGCTTGCGCCTACCGGGGTGCCACCCGGTGATGTCACCCGGCGATGAGCCGGCACACCGTCTCGATGTCGATCTTGACCTGGGCGATGGAGGCCCGCCCCGACAGCCAGGTGATCAGCGCGGAGTGCCAGGTGTGCTCGATGACGCGCACGGCCGAGAGCTGCTCGGCGCCCGGCGCCCCGGTCAGCCCCATCGCGTCCAGGATGATGGCCGTGGTCAGCCGGGACACCGCGTCGACCTCGGCGCTCACCGACCGGTCGGCGAAGGTCAGGGCCCGCACCATGGCGTCCGCCAGGTGCGGTTCGCGCTGCATCGCGCGGAACGCCCGCATCAGCGTCTGGGCGACCCGGGCCGCCGGGTCCTCCTCCGTCGGCGGCCGCTTGCGCAGCGTCGCGTGGAGCTGTTCCAGCTGGTCCTGCATCGTGGCGACGAGCAGGTGGACCTTGGAGGGGAAGTAGCGGTAGAGGGTGCCGAGGGCGACGCCCGCGGACTCGGCGACCTCGCGCATCTGCACCGCGTCGTAACCGCCGCGCCCGGCCAGCCGGGCGGTCGCCTGGAGAATGCGGCGGCGCCGCTCCTCCTGACGCTCGGTCAGGGGCACGGCGGCGGTGCCGGGCGGCGCGGCCGGCCCGGCGGGCGGCGTGCGGTGTGCAGTCATGTGTCCCATTCCGCTCCAGCCCTGCGGTGGTTCTCCGTACGGCCCGGACGGCACAGCATGGCAGGGGCCGGGCCGTGGCGCGAATCACCCGGCGGCGCCCTTTCGGCCGCCCGTCGTGCCGGTAGATTCAGGGCTTCCGGACGACTCAGTCTGAAACTTGTTCTAGATTAGCGCGACCGGTTACGCTCCGGCGGAACAGCAGCGACAAGGAGGCCGGAGTGACCGCTGAGGCCACGGAGGCAGCGTTCACGCGGGGCGGCGACCTCCCGGCCGGGGGCGGTGACGACCGCCCGCTGCGCATCGCGCTGCTCACCTACAAGGGGAACCCGTTCTGCGGCGGCCAGGGCGTCTACGTACGCCACCTCTCCCGCGAACTCGCCCGCCTCGGCCACACGGTGGAGGTCATCGGCTCCCAGCCGTACCCCGTCCTCGACCCCGAGGAGGGCGTGCGCCTCACCGAACTCCCCAGCCTCGACCTCTACCGGCAGCCCGACCCCTTCCGCACCCCCGCGCGCGACGAGTACCGCGACTGGATCGATGCGCTGGAGGTCTCCACCATGTGGACCGGCGGCTTCCCCGAGCCGCTCACCTTCAGCCTGCGCGCCCGGCGCCATCTGGCCGCGCGGCGCGGCGACTTCGACGTCGTCCACGACAACCAGACCCTGGGCTACGGCCTCCTCGGCGGCCCCGACCTGCTGGGCGCCCCGCTCGTCACCACGATCCACCACCCCATCACCGTCGACCGGCAGCTCGACCTCGCCGCCGCGCCGGACTGGAAGCGGCGCGCCTCCGTGCGCCGTTGGTACGGCTTCACGCGCATGCAGAAGCGGGTCGCCCGGCGGCTGCCGTCCGTCCTGACCGTCTCCGGCTCCTCGCGCGACGAGATCGTGCAGCACCTCGGCGTGCGGCGGGAACGGATCCACGTCGTCCACATCGGCACGGACACCGACCTCTTCTCGCCGGACCCGTCGGTGCCGGAGGTCCCCGGACGCATCGTCACCACCTCCAGCGCGGACGTCCCCCTCAAGGGCCTGGTCCACCTGGTGGAGGCCCTCGCGGTGGTACGGGCCCGCAACCCGCAGGCCCACCTGGTCGTGGTCGGCAAGCGCCCCGAGAAGGGCCCGGTCGCCACGGCGATCCGGCGCTGCGGGCTCGACGGGGCCGTGGAGTTCGTCAAGGGCATCAGCGACGCGGAACTCGTCGGCCTGGTGCGCTCCGCGCAGGTCGCCTGTGTGCCCTCGCTGTACGAGGGCTTCTCGCTGCCCGCCGCCGAGGCCATGGCCACGGGTACGCCGCTGCTGGCCACGACGGGCGGGGCCATCCCCGAAGTCGCGGGCCCCGACGGCGAGACGTGCCTGGCCGTCCCGCCGGGCGACCCCGGCGCCCTGGCGTCGGGCCTCGCCCGCCTGCTGGACAACGAGGAGCTGCGCCGCCGGCTCGGCTCCGCCGGGCGGGAGCGGGTCCTGGCGCACTTCACGTGGCGCCAGGCGGCGTTGGGGACGGTGCAGCAGTACCGTGCCGCCCTGAGGGCGAACCGTTGAGGTGCTGGACCCGAACCGCAACCCTCTCCCGGGCGGCAAGCCCAGAAGGCAAGGACCCGTGCTGACCGTCGATTTCTCCCGCTTCCCGCTCGCCGCGGGCGACCGCGTCCTCGACCTGGGCTGCGGCGCGGGCCGCCACGCCTTCGAGTGCTACCGGCGCGGAGCGCGCGTCGTCGCCCTCGACCGCAGCAGCGAGGAGATCCGCGAGGTCGCCAAGTGGTTCGCCGCCATGAAGGAGGCCGGCGAGGCCCCCGCCGGGGCCACCGCCACGGCCATGGAGGGCGACGCCCTCGCGCTCCCCTTCCCCGACGCCTCGTTCGACGTCGTCATCATCTCCGAGGTCATGGAGCACATCCCGGACGACAAGGGCGTCCTCGCCGAGATGGTCCGCGTCCTCAAGCCCGGCGGCCGGATAGCCGTCACCGTGCCCCGCTACGGCCCGGAGAAGGTCTGCTGGGCGCTCAGCGACGCGTACCACGAGGTCGAGGGCGGGCACATCCGCATCTACAAGGCCGACGAACTGCTGCGCAAGATGGAGGAGGCCGGCCTCAAGCCCTACGGCACCCATCACGCGCACGGCCTGCACAGCCCCTACTGGTGGCTCAAGTGCGCCTTCGGCGTGGACAACGACAAGGTGTTGCCGGTCCGCGCGTACCACAAGCTGCTGGTCTGGGACATCATGAAGAAGCCGCTGGCCACCCGGCTCGCCGAACAGGCCCTCAACCCGGTCATCGGCAAGAGCTTCGTCGCCTACGCCACGAAGCCGCACCTCCCTGCGCAGGCCGCCGAATGACCAGCCCCGGACGCACCGAACGCCTGGTCCTGCCCGGCGTCCTCACCGCGGAACAGGCCACCCGCACGGTGGCCGGCATCGCCGCGACCCAGCGCGACGACGGCGCCATACCCTGGTTCCGCGGTCACCACCTCGACCCGTGGGACCACGTCGAGGCCGCCATGGCGCTGGACGCCGCCGGCGAACACGCCCGCGCCGAGGCCGCGTACGCCTGGCTCGCCCGGCACCAGAACCCCGACGGCTCCTGGTACGCGGCCTATGCCGACGGCGACGCCGACGAACCCACCGACCGCAGCCGCGAATCGAACTTCGTCGCATACATCGCCGTAGGCGTCTGGCACCACTATCTCTCCACCGGCGACGACGCCTTCCTCGACCGCATGTGGCCGACCGTCTACGCCGCCGTCGAGTTCGTGCTGCAACTGCAGCAGCCCGGCGGGCAGATCGGCTGGAAGCGGGAGGACGACGGCACGCCCGTCACCGACGCCCTGCTCACCGGCTCCTCCTCCGTCCACCAGGCCCTGCGCTGCGCGCTCGCCATCGCCGAGCACCGCGAGGAGCCCCAGCCGGACTGGGAGCTGGCGGCCGGCCTGCTCGCGCACGCGATACGGCACCACCCGGAGCGGTTCCTGGACAAGAACCGCTACTCCATGGACTGGTACTACCCGGTGCTCGGCGGCGCGGTCACCGGCCCGGCTGCCAAGGAGCGCATCGAGGAGGGCTGGGACCGCTTCGTGGTCCCCGGCCTGGGCGTGCGCTGCGTGGTGCCGAACCCGTGGGTGACGGGCGGGGAGAGCTGCGAACTCGCCCTGGCCCTCTGGGCGATGGGCGAGTCCGACCGCGCGGTGCAGATCCTGCAGTGGATCCAGCACCTGCGGGCCGAGGACGGCATGTACTGGACGGGCTACGTCTTCGACGACGAGGCGATCTGGCCGCGGGAGTGCACGTCGTGGACGGCCGGTTCGCTGCTGCTGGCGGTGGCGGCGCTGGGCGGGGACGAGGCGACGGTGACGGTGTTCGGGGGAGAGCGGCTGCCGTCGGGCCTGGAGCCGGACTGCTGCTGAGAGTGCTCCCGTATGCCTCCTCCGAACGGCCCGTTCCGGATGGCGGCGGCCCGCGGCGTGGGTAAGGCTGAGGGACGCGTCCCTGTCCCCGAGCCCCGCCGGAGGCACCCGTGGCATCCGTGGCACCTGTGAACCGCCGCGCCCGCACCGCCCTGGCCGCCCTGCTCGCCTGCTGCCTGCTGTTCGGCGGTGCGGTGGCCTGCGGCGGCAAGAAGAAGGAGAAGGCCGGGGAAGAGGCGACGCCGACGAGCTCGGCGGAGAAGCAGAAGTTCGCCAAGACCCGCTTCGTCGCCAACGCGGGCCTCGCGGCCGGGGCCACCTATCAGTGGATCATCAAGCCCTTCAAGAGCGGCTCGTTCAAGAAGGGCGCGGACGGCCGCACGGTCGCCCTCGTCAAGGCGGGCCTGGCCGGCACGTTCGCGTACAACCGCCTGAAGGCCGCCACGGAGAACGCGAAGGGCGACCCGACGCTGACGAAGGCCCTGGCACCGCTCACCGCGGGGATCGACTCGCTCAAGAACCTCTCCACCAAGATCCGCAAGGGAGATGCGTCGGACGCCGACGTGAACTCGTTCGGCGACGTCATCAACGGGGTGAAGGACGCGGGCAAGAGCGCGGGGGCCGAGGTCAAGGACAAGGTCCCGTCGTACTCGGAGGTCCAGAAGGGCTGAACGGCCGGTCCGGGCAGGGGCGTTGTCAGAGGCGCCCCATACAGTGGAGCCCATGAGCGCTTTCCCGTATGAACGCTACTGTTCGGAGATCGTCTCCCAGACGGGCCTGTTGAGGGCAGCCTTCCAGGGCGCGGACCTCTCCGCGCCCGTCCCCACATGCCCCGACTGGACCCTGGCGGACCTCCTGCTCCACCTGGGCACGGCCCACCGCAACATCGAGAAGGCCGCCCGCGAGCGGGCCCGCGAGCCTCTCGCCGACGCGATCCCCCTCACCCCCGCGGACGGCCCGGACCCCGCCGATGCGGACGCCCTCGACGTCTGGCTGGCGGACGGCGCCAGGACACTGGCGCGCACCCTGCGCGACGCGGGCCCGGACGCCCGGATCCAGCCCTTCGGCATCGACCGGAGCGCGGCGTTCTGGGCCCGTCGCGCTGCCCACGAAACGGTGATCCACCGGGCGGACGCGGCGGCGACGACGGGCGCCGACTACACGGTGGATGCGGCGCTGGCGGCCGACTGCCTGGACGAGTGGCTGGAGATGGTCTCCCTGATCATGACCCTGGGCATCCGCCCGGAACTGAAGGACCTCCTGGGCCCCGGCCGCACGATCCACCTGCACACCACGGACACTCCGCCGGAGGCGGAGGGCGAGTGGTTCCTCGACCTGACGGGCGACGGGATCGCCTGGCGCCACGCCCACGAGAAGGCGGCGGTGGCGGTCCGCGGCCCGGTCGCGGACGTCCTCCGCGTCCTCTACCGCCGCCTGCCGGTGGACTTCGACACGGTGACGGTCGCGGGGGACCGCGGGGTGCTGGATCTTTGGCTGGAGAAGGCGCGGTTCTGAGCCTGGTGTGCTCGCTGCCCCTACGCCGGGCGGCGAGCACAGCGCCCGGCCGGGGCTGCCGTCACATCGTGCGCTCGATGGCCTCGAAGATGTCGGAATCGGTCTCGCGCTGCCATGCGGGCAGTTGGTCCCAGTCGGCGACGTAGCCGGGCTTCGGGTCGTCAATGTGCTTGTGGATCTGGGCGATCCAGCACGTCGCGACGAACCGTCCCTTCTGTTCGCGCGTGAGCTTGGCCGTGTTGCCCGCGCTGACGTCGACGAACGCTGCTACCTGCCCGTACACGGCGGCGGCGGACTGCCGTTCCCAGTCGGGAGTCTCCTCCCAGGGGGTGACGTATCCGGGCTTGGGCTCGCCCGGATAGTGCATCTTGACCCCGGCGATCCATGCCTCACGGAATGCGCGACCTTGCTCCTCGTGCACGGTGATTCCTCTCCTGGGTTATCCAGCGACATTCAATGTTGAGATGCGAAAGATGAGTTCAGAGACGCGACTGTCCGGCATCAGCGATTCCAGCTGGGCGCGCAGACCGTTCAACTTGCGCGCCACGTAATCTGACCCCGTTTGGTGGGCCAGCTCGATCGCGGCGTTGGCACAGCCAAGCGCTTGGTCTACGTCGCGTCGTTGCACTCCCAGCGAGGCAAGGCCGGTAAGTACACTACCTTTTCTGCGTGCTGAGAGATTCGCGGTTCGCCCATGCAGCGGGCCGGACGGCGGTTCCGGCCCGCGTTGTGGTCTCGTTGAACGTTGGCTCTCTACCCGCGAGTTGCGAGCAACGCGGTCATGGTTGGTTCCTGGCCCTACGCTCCATCTCCCGCACGGCAGCCCTGACCGCATCACCAAGGTCTTCGGGAGATGTGAGGGTGGGTGTCGTCCTGCCGTCGTCCTGTTCCGGGACGACCCACACGCGGTCCCCGAGGTACCTGCCTGGCGGTGGTACGAACAGCTCGGCACCAGAGGGGTAGACGCTGAGCCCTGGTGTCTTGGCCAGATGGATTCGGGCTCCAACTGGTAGCCAGCCACCATGTGGATCGTTCCAGTCCACCCATCACGTATGGGCCGATGTGTCGCTTTCCGGCCCTGAGCTGGGTGATGGCCGCAGTGGCCAACGTGAAGTCGATCCGGGCCAGGTCCCACTGCCGCCCGGTAACGAGTGGCGCGGTCTTGCCGGCAGCCCAGAGCTCGATGACGAGCTTCGGGTCGGACGCCGCCTTGTACAGCCAGCGGATCGACTTTGCCTTCCACGCCTTCGTATCAGGGTTCGTGGAAGCTCCGGGCAACGCTGCCGTTGTCATCGGTCTCATGCGTGCAGGATCTTGTGATTCGCCGCACGTGCTCGATACCCCGACGGTAATCTCACCGTGAGATGACTTGTCATCCCGCTGTGGGAAAGGTGGGGCCGAGTGACATCGGTGGCACTGGTGCCGATCGAACTGCCCGAGTGGGCTTGGCAGAGAGCAGACATGCGACAGGCGCTGCGATCGCGCGACATCGGGGCCGTGCTCAGACAGGTACAGCAGTGCACCGGGGCGAGCCAGGCGCGCATCGGCACGGCCACCGGCATGGCACAGCCCCGGGTGAACGAGGTCATCAACGGACGGCGTGAGGTGTCCCGGCTCGACGTGTACGAGCGGATCGCGGACGGACTCGACATGCCGGACGCGGCGCGTCACCTGCTGGGTCTGGCCTCCGCCAGGCGGCCGCATCCGGCCGGTGTGACGTTCGAACTCGACGCGTTTCCCGAGGTTGTCCGGGTCTACCCGTCCCAGGCTGCAGCTGCGCAGGACATTCGGAGGGAAGCACAGACCGCATCAGAGCTGGACGTCCTGGCTGTGCGTGGCCTCGGCCTGCTGGGTCTCAACGACTCGCTGCTGCGGGGACTGCTCAGCCGTCCGGAGGGCATTCGGAAGAAGGTGAGAGTGTTTCTGCTTGCCCCTGACGCACCTGCCATCGCGCAACGAGCGGCCGAAATCGGAGAATCTCCGGAATCCTTGTCCAGTGGCGTGCACTTGGCGGAGTCACGGTTGCGTGAGCTTGCGGAGACATGCGAACTCGAGCTCTATCGGTACCGGATGCTCCCGACATGGCGCATCATCCGCCTCGACACCACCATGTTCGTATCTGCCTTCGATGCCGGGTGGGAAGGTCATGAATCGGCGACGTACAGGCTGGTGGAGACGTCGCAGGGTCCGCTGTACCGGGGCTTTCGACGCATGCTCGAATCCATCGCGGTCGAGGCGGTCTGCACCGCCTGAGCGGAAAGAGGTCAGCTGGTGATCGAAGCGGAGTTGAAGGTTCGCGTGCAGAACCCGGAGAACGCCTTGGACCGCCTCGGACAACGAGCCGTTGGCCGTGTCGAGGTCTACCAGGACACGTACTACGACACTGGTGATGGAACCCTCGCCGCAGAGGACCGGGAGCTGCGCCTCCGTACGGTCGAGGGGCCCGATGGCATTCGCTCGATCCTCACCTACAAGGAAGCGCGCGTCGACGACGCATCAGGGTCGAAGCCCGAGCATGAGACTCGCGTAGATGCCCCGGAAGCGGTCGATGCCATGCTCCGTGGCCTCGGGTACGTGGTCTCGATCGCGTTCGAAAAGCACTGCCGCAATTATGAGTTCGAGGCGTACGGCCGCCATATGCTCGCCACCCTGGTCCGGGTGCCGGAGCTCGACGGTACGTTCCTCGAGGTGGAGACCATGGCGAAGGAGGACGGGCTGAGCCCCGCGCTCGATGACGTGCGAGCTGTTCTCGCGGACCTGGGCTTTGCCGGCCACGACGTGACGACCGAGCTGTACTCAGACGCTGTCGCGGCCAAGCGCGGAAGGCCATAGTTGACCGCCGCACTCCCCGAGTGGCTCCGCCCGCCGCGCGACAGCGGTTGGGAAGCCGACGACCTCGACACCGTCCCCGGTCTTCCCCGCCATGCGGAACTCATCGACGGTGCCTTGGTCTTCAGGTCGTGCCCGCAGCGATCCTGGCACGGTCGTGTCACCCATCGCCTCGCCTCCGCCCTGGAGGACCAGACGCCGCAGGAGCACACCGTCGAGGCGCAGATGACCGTCCGGTTGAGCGTGAAAAGCCGCCCCGGGCCGGACGTCATCGCCGCGAGCGTCCCCTACGACCCCGACCGGACGTGCTTCCTGCCGGAAGAAGTCGCGCTCGTCGTCGAGGTCGTGTCCGACGAATCGCAGGAGCGCGACCGGGAGACCAAGCCGTTCAAGTACGCCCGAGCGGGCATCCCTCATTTCTGGCGCGTTGAGGAAGAGCACGGTCTTCCCGTCGTCCACTCCTACGAGCTGGACGAGACGACCCAGGCCTACGTCGCCACCGGCATCCACCGTGAACGGATCGAAACCTCTGTGCCGTTCGATATTGACATCGACCTCGTGCGACTCACCCACTGAGGTGCGCACGCCCTAACAGGCCTGCTTCACCGACGAGATCTGCATCTCCGGTGAGAAGTCGACGAGCCGGCCCGGCATCAGTACCAGGAAGGAGCCCGTGGTGAACCCGAGCTGTGCGAGTGTGTGGGTGTTGTTCTCCACCGCCCTTGCCGGGAAGGGCGGGTCGAAGGTCCTGCCTTCGCACTGCGGGATCGGCAAGGGTTCGGGGATGCCGATCCCACTGTAATAGAGGCAGAGGTTCCCTTCGGGGCACAGGTCCGACGCCGGAGCCGCCGCGCTTGCGAAGGTGCTCGTGAGGGCAGCGGCCGCGGCGAGCGTCAGCGTGGTCAGCACTGCGGCGGTGCGTCTGCGTGCTTTCATGGCCGGCCTCCTTGCCGATCCGGTCGCGTACTGTTCGCCATTGCTTATTGAGGGGCCAACCAGGCACGGTGTAAAGGTCGTTGCCGGTCAACGGTCCCGGGCAAGCCGTGGCCGTCAAGGCCGTCGGCCCAGCCGTCACCTCTGCCGACGGGCGAGGCTGCTGGCGCCCCGTTTGGCGTTCCCTGCCCCTTCCGCAGCCGCAGTGTCTCGGCGGACGTCCGGCAAAGGCCCTGTTCACGGGTCGTCTGCACGCGCAACCTTCGAGCATGGGGGGTTGTTGCTGCGTATGCCGCACGCAGGGCGCAGAGGTCACGGAGCGAAAGCGAGGCTGCGGGCCGCTCTGCTCGGAGTGCTGGACCGGAGTCCGGCGCTCCTTGTACTTTACGCGGGCGATACGCGAAGGGGCCACGGCTCCTTGGCCGGATGATCCGCCGGTCTGTTCCACATGCGGCCTGCGGCAGGATCGGTTCGAGACCTGGTACGGATGGTGGATCTTCCTTGAGCCCGTCCTTCTGCATGTCAACCTCGTGCCCGTAGAACTCCGCTGGACCGTCGACTCCGAGGAGCGCGCCGTCAACTGGGCCTGTGCGGACTCCGAATGTCACATCCCTCATGACGCAGTCTGTGGTCGTGCGGACTCACCGGTACATGTGGGCACAGAGATTCTCGAAATCTGGGAAATGAATCGCCGGGCCGCTGCTCCCGGCGCCTGACCAGCGTCGGCAGCATGACTGTGCCCGTCGCCACCGGCATCCGCGCACATCCGCGTCCGTGCCGTCGTCCCGGTACCGCAGCGCCCCGTCAGGGGCGCGGGGAACTGCGCGACCAGCCACGACGCGCCCGCAGCCGAGGTTCTCGGGGCTCCGCCCCGGACCCTGGAGACACTCGGCTGCAGGCCGTCGGCGGCTGGGCGCGCAGTTCCCCGCGCCCCTGACGGGGCGCACCGCACCGATGAGCGAAGATCCGCCGGACAGGCTCTACCCGTTCACCTCCGCCAGCACCCGCAACGTCCCCCGGTCCGGTGCCACCACCAGCAGGTCCGTCACCGGGCCCCGGCGCCAGGACTCCAGGCGTTCCGCGATCCGTTCCCGTGGGCCCACCAGGGAGATCTCGTCCGCGAAGGCATCCGGTACGGCCGTCACCGCCTCCGCCCGGCGGCCCTCCGCGAACAACTCCCGTACCCGGTGGGCCGCTTCCTCGAAGCCCATGCGGGCCATCAGCTCCGCATGGAAGTTGCGGCTCGCGTGTCCCATGCCGCCCACGTAGAACGCCAGCATCGCCTTGACCGGCAGCAGGCCCTCGGCCACGTCCGCGCACACCTGCGCCCGTACCATCGGCGCCACCATGAACCCCGCGGGCGCGGTCGCCAGGGCGTCCCCGTACAGAGCGTCGGCCCGTGTCGGGGACCAGTACAGCGGGAGCCAGCCGTCCGCGATGCGGGTCGTCTGTGCGACGTTCTTCGGGCCCTCCGCCCCCAGCAGCACCGGCGGGAGGCCGCGCCGCAGGGGGTGGGTGATCGAGCGGAGCGGCTTGCCGAGGCCCGTGCCGTCCGGGCCCTGGTACGGGTGCCGGTGGAAGCGGCCGTTCAGGACCACCGGGCCCTGGCGGAGCAGGACTTGGCGGACGACGTCCACGTACTCCCGCGTCGCCGTCAACGGGCTTGCGGGGAACGGGCGTCCGTACCAGCCCTCCACCACCTGCGGGCCCGACAGGCCCAGGCCGAGCAGCAGGCGCCCGCCGGACAGGTGGTCGAGGGTGAGGGCGTGCATGGCCGTGGCCGTGGGGGTGCGGGCCGCCATCTGGGCCACCGCGGTGCCCAGCCGGATGTGGCGCGTCCGGGCCGCGATCCAGGTCAGCGGGGTGAAGGCGTCGGAGCCCCAGGACTCGGCGGTCCACACGGAGTGGTAGCCGAGCTGCTCGGCGTGGCGGGCGAGTTCGAGGTGGCGGGGGTCGGGGCGGCGGCCCCAGTAGCCGAGCGCGAGGCCGAGTCGCATGGGAGCTCCTCCCGGGCGGCGGCAGGGAACTGACGGTACGTCAGGCAGGCGGCCCGGGACAAGACAGCGGCCCGCCGGCCGGAGCCGGCGGGCCGCTGCCCTGGAGAGGTGGAGGAACGGTCAGCCGCGCTGGATGCCCGTCGTGTCCTGCAGGACGCCGCGCCGGCCGTCCTGCGTCTGCGCCACGAGCGCCTGGCCGCGCTGGTCGACCGCCAGGTACCAGGTACCGGGCGCCAGCTCGGCGATCGGCGTGGGCGAGCCGTCCTCCGCGTAGAGGGGACGGTTCACCGGCACCGCGAACCAGAACGGGGCGAAGTCCGCGGGCGCGGCAGCCGCCGGCTGCGGAGCCGCGGCGGCGGCACCGGCACCCATGCCCTCGGCGGCCGGGGCCGCCGCGTCGTGCCCGCCGATCGGCGGCTGGACCCGCGTCTCACCGGACTGCGCCGCACCGTACGGCTGCTGGGGCTGCGCACCGTACGGGGACGGCGCACCCGCGCCGGGCTGCTGCTGCACGGCACCCGGACCCGGGTAGCCGTAACCCTGCTGCGGGGCCATGCCGTACGGGCCCGGCACCGGCTGCGGCGCGGACGGGGCCGGCATCAGCGGGGCCTTCAGGGCCGGGGTACGCGGGGTGAGCAGGGCGATCGCCGCCAGCACCAGGTTGGCGATCAGCGCCAGGATCTGGCCGGTTCCGGGGGAGATGCGGTCGCTGGACGGCCCGCCGAAGATCGTCCACAGCGAGGACCACGCGGCGAACACGGCCAGCGCGCTGCCCCACTGGTCCAGGCTCAGGCCCACGAGCTTGCGGCCCTCGGGCTGGAAACGGGAGGCGACGATGAGAGCAGCGGCGATGATTCCGGCGAGGAAGATCGACGGCAGCGCAGGGAAGTAATCGGGCTTCCAGCCGTTCGGCTCGCTGGGGCAGCCGATCGTGGCCGATCCACAGTCGAACGAGTAGAAGCTGAGAAACGAGGCGATGAACAGCAACACCGCTGCTCCGATCACCCCGCCGTCACCTCGAGTGAGGGAGCGGATGTTCACCTAAAATCCTTTGTCAGTGCTGTCAGTAATCGTCGCTCGGGGGTGGCGGCCCCCCATCGTACGGGTGAACCTATCGCCCGGTCGCCCGGGGCGCCCGGTTCGTATCACCCTCGTGACACGCCTGTGGCCTGCTGCTCTTACCCGTGCAGAAAGTCCGTGATGCCGTCCGCGATCCCTTGCGCCGCTTTCTCGCGCCATGATCCGTCGGTGAGCAGAGCGGCATCCTGCGAGTCGCGCATATTGCCGCATTCGATAAAAACCTTCGGAATGGTGGACAGGTTGAGACCGCCGAGGTCACTGCGCGTATCCAGTCCCGTACCGCCGCCGATGTAGTTGGAGGGCGCGCTTCCGGTCGCCCGGACGAAATTGCCCGCAATCCGTGCGCCCAGCTCCTTGGAGGGCGCCACGATGGCCGAGTTGTCGACGCTCCCGGCGTGGACGGCTGCGGGCAGGATCACATGGAAACCGCGGTCGCCGGCCGCGGCGCCGTCGGCGTGGATCGAGACGGCCGCGTCGCCGTGCGCCTTGTTGCCGATCTCGGCGCGCTCGGTCACGCACGGCCCGTACGGCCGGTCGCCGTCGTGGGTGAGGACGACGGTGGCCCCGCGGCCCTGGAGGATCGTGCGGAGGCGGTGGGCGACGTCGAGGCTGAAGGTGGCTTCCGCGTAACCGGAGTTGGTGGAGGTGCCGGTGGTGTCGCACTCCTTGTGCCCGTTGCCGACGTCGACCTGGCGGTCGATCTCCGCGGGGTGATCCTGGTTGTGGATGTTGTGGCCGGGGTCGATGACGACGGTCCTGCCCTTGAGGGGCCCGTCGGCGGCGGGTGTCGCCGCCGACGCGGTCGTCGGGGACGGGGCGGCGGACGACGGCTCCTGCCGTTCCGACGGCTTGGGCCTGGACGCGACCGAGGCGCCGCCCGTCGGAACGGAGGGCGCCGCGGAGCCGGGACCGGCCTTGGCCGGGCTGTCCGAGCAGCCCGCGAGGCCGAGGGACAGCAGGGTCACGGTCAGGGCCGGGAACACGACAGCGGGGCGGCGCATACGACTCGACACCCCCGCGATGCTAGGCGCTCCGCCGGGAGCGCGGTACTGCGGCTGCAGGTCCGTTGAGGCTGGTCGCGCAGTTCCCCGCGCCCCTTACGCCCCTTACGGGGCGCACAGGTTCAGATCCCGGTGCCCGAGCGCTGCAGAACGCGAAGCGAGTGCGTCACCGAGATCTCGGTGAACGCCCCGGACTCCAGGGCCCGGAGATACACGCGGTACGGTGCCTGCCCGCCGTCCGCGGGGTCGGGGAAGACGTCGTGGACGACGAGCAGCCCGCCCGGCGCCACGTGCGGGGCCCACCCCTCGTAATCGGCGGTGGCGTGCTCGTCGGTGTGCCCGCCGTCGATGAACACCAGCCCCAGCGGCGCCCGCCAGAGCGCGGCCACCCGGGGCGACCGCCCGACCATCGCGACGACGTGCTCCTCCAGCCCGGCCCGGTGCAGGGTGCGGCGGAACGTCGGGAGCGTGTCCATCAGGCCCACGCCCTCGTCGCCACCGTCGACGAGGGAGGCGTCGTGGTACTCCCACCCCGGCTGCTGCTCCTCGCTGCCGCGGTGGTGGTCGACGGTCACGGCCGTCGTCCCCGCCTCGCGCGCGGCGGCGGCGAGCAGGATGGTGGACCGCCCGCAGTAGGTGCCGACTTCGAGCAGCGGCAGCCCGAGGCCTGCGGCCTGCTCGGCGGCGGCGTAGAGGGCGAGGCCCTCGTCGACGGGCATGAAACCCTTTGCTGCCTCGAAGGCGGCGAGTATGTCGGGCTTGGGCGGCATGGTGGTTGCGTCCTTTGCGCGGGTGGGTGTGGCTCGTGACACTTTAAGTGCGGGCTGTTCGTGGCTGGTCGCGCAGTTCCCCGCGCCCCTTACGGGGCTCACAGCCACCCGTTCTGGCGGGCCGCCCGCACCGCCTCCATGCGGTTGCGGGTCTGCGTCTTGCCGATCGCCGCCGACAGGTAGTTCCGCACCGTCGCCGGCGAGAGGTGCACCTTCGCCGCGATGTCGGCCACCGTCGCACCGTCCACCGCCGCGGCCAGGACGTCGCGTTCGCGCTGGGTGAGCGGGTTCGGGCCGGCGCTCAGGGCGGCTGCCGCGAGGGCCGGGTCGATGACGCGCTCGCCGGCCAGGGCACGGCGGATCGCCGCCGCGAGGTCCTCCACGGGGCCGTCCTTGACCAGGAAGCCGGAGGCGCCCGCCTCCATCGCGCGGCGGAGGTAGCCGGGGCGGCCGAAGGTGGTGAGTATCAGGACGCGGCACCCGGGGAGCCGCGTGCGCAGATCGGCGGCGGCGTCCAGGCCGCTGCGGCCGGGGAGTTCGATGTCGAGCAGGGCGACGTCGGGGCGGGCGTCGAGGGCCGCGGGAAGGATCTCGTCGCCGTTGCCCACCTGGGCCACGACCTCGATGTCCTCCTCCAGGCCGAGCAGCAGCGCCAGCGCTCCTCTCATCATGCCCTGGTCCTCCGCCAGCAGTACCTTGATCATGCCGCGCGTCCCTCTTCCTCGTCGTCCACGGGCAGTTCGGCCACGAGCCGGAAGCCGCGCTTGCTGTGGGGGCCGGTGGTCAGGGAGCCGCCGGCGGCGGCCAGGCGCTCGGTCAGGCCCTTCAGGCCCGTACCACCGGTACTGCCGGCGCCCTGGTCCGAGCCTACGCCGCGGCCGTCGTCCGTGATCTCCAGGTGGACGCGGCCGGGTTCGCCCCGGACCTCGATCGCGCAGCGGGCCGCGCCGCTGTGCCGGATGACGTTGGTGACGCCCTCGCGCACCACCCACCCCAGCAGGGCCGCGGTCTGCGGCGGCAGCGGCGGGCCCGACTGGCGGATGTCCGTCGTGATGCCGGAGGCGTCCAGGCAGGAGCGGGCGCGGTCGAGTTCGGTCGCCAGGCTGCCCTCGCGGTAGCCGGTGACCGCCTCGCGGATCTCGGTGAGGGCCTGCCGGCCGACCGCCTCGATGTCCGCGGCCTGGCCGAGCGCCGCCTCCAGGTTGCGGGGCGCGAGGCGGCGCACCGCCTCGGCCTTGACGACGATGACGGACATGGTGTGGCCGAGCAGGTCGTGCAAGTCCCGCGAGAACCGCAGCCGTTCGCGCTCCACGGCCGCGTGGGCCAGCTCCTCCTGCGTGGCCTTGAGCCGGGTGACGGTCTCGAAGAAGTTCAGCAGCGTGGCCGCCACGACGCCGGACAGCGACGTGCCCCAGGCGATGGCCAGCGTGTTCTGCGGGTGGTCCTGGAACGTGGTGATCGCCCAGACCGAGAGCCCGGTCGCCGCCAACGCGCCGCCGAGCCAGGGGCCCTTGAGGCGCAGGACGACGCCCATGGCCAGGGAGAGCAGCGGGAAGCACAGCATCCAGTCGCCGCCGTAGCCGATGGTCAGCGCGTAGTTGACGACGACCAGCCCGGCCAGGGCGGCGAACGGGGTGCGGGTCTCGCGCCGGCGCTCGTCGAGACTGGTGACGATCGCGGTGACGTAGCAGGCGACGAAGGCCACCACGCCCGCGCCGGCCAGCCACGGCAGGGGCATCCTGCCCCGGAAGATGTCGATGACGTCCCCGGTGAGGGCCAGGAGCCAGGGGGTGAACGTGCGCCACGTCGGCGCGTTCATCCGCTCGATCGCCTTCATTGCTCCGCTGCTCATACCGGAGACTGTACGAAAAGGTGTGCTGAGCTGGGCAGATGTGAATGTCGACGAGGTGCCGGTGACATTTGTCCCAAAGCCGGGTGCCGGCAGGCTTCCGCCTGTTTAGAACGCGTTCTACACTGCGGGTCGTTCGTGGTTGATCGCGCAGTTCCCCGCGCCCCTTACGGGGCACGACCTGAAGGGCACCTCCGCCATGCCCATCGACCCCGTCAAGGCCGTCTCCGCCCCGCCGCAGGCGGTTCCCCTCGCCTGGGACCACAAGGACGTCCAGCTCTACCACCTCGGCATCGGCGCCGGCACCCCCGCCACCGACCCCGGCGAACTCCGCTACACCCTGGAGAGCCGGCTGCACGTGCTCCCCTCCTTCGCCACCGTCGCGGGCGGCGGCATGGCCCTCGCGGGCGGGCTCTCCGCGCCCGGCATCGACGTCGACCTCGCCGCCGTGCTGCACGGCGGGCAGAGCGTCGCGCTCCACCGGCCCATCCCGGTCCGCGGCACGGACGTCACCCAGACCTCGCGCGTCGCCGCCGTGTACGACAAGGGCAAGGCCGCCGTCATCGTCCTGCGCACGGACGCCGCCGACGCCGACGGGCCGCTGTGGACCTCCGAGGCCTCCATCTACGTCAAGGGCGAAGGCGGCTTCGGCGGCGATCGCGGGCCGCAGGCCGAGCGCCGCGAACCGCCCGCCAGGACGCCCGACTTCACCGTGAAGCGCGGTATCCGCGAGGACCAGGCCCTCCTCTACCGGCTCTCCGGCGACTGGAACCCGCTGCACGCCGACCCGGAGTTCGCCCGGCTCGCCGGCTTCGAACGCCCCATCCTGCACGGCCTGTGCTCGTACGGCATCGTCCTCAAGGCCGTCGTGGACACCGCGCTCGGCGGCGACGTCACGCGTGTACGCACGTACGCCACCCGCTTCGCGGGCGTGGCCTACCCCGGCGAGACGCTGCGGATCCGCATGTGGCGCGAGGGAGACGGCCGTATCCGGGTGACGGCCGGTGCCGTGGAGCGTGCGGACGCGTCCGTCCTCACCGACACGTTCGTCGAGCACACCTGAGCCGTACCGCCCGTACTGCTGCGAAGGGAGCACCGTCATGCGTGCCGCCGTTCAGCTCGAGACAGGCCGGGACAAGCTCGAAGTCCTCGACGACGTCGAGGCCGTGGGGTTCGGCCCCGGCAAGGTCCGGGTGAGCATCCGGGCCGCCGGGCTGTGCCACTCCGACCTCTCCGCCATGTCCGGCGTCCTGCCGCAGCCCGCCCCCTTCGTCCCCGGGCACGAGGGCGCGGGCGACGTGCTGGAGGCGGGCGAGGGCGTCACCTCCGTCAAGCCCGGTGACCGGGTCCTGGTCTGCTGGCTGCCGCCGTGCGGGGACTGCAGGGCCTGCCGGCGCGGCCAGGGCCACCTGTGCCTCGCCGGCTTCATGAACTCCGCGACCCCCAACTTCCGCCGCGCCGCCCCCCGGAGCGAGGTCTTCGGCTTCGCCGGCACCGGCACCTTCGCCGAGGAGGCCGTCGTCGACGCCGGGTGCGCCGTGCCCGTCCCCGACGACGTGCCCTACGACATCGCCGCCCTGATCGGCTGCGGCGTCACCACCGGGCTCGGCGCCGCCCTCAACACCGCGCAGGTGGCGGCCGGTTCGTCGGTCGCCGTGATCGGCTGCGGCGGCGTCGGCATCTCCACGGTGCAGGGCGCGCGGCTCTCGGGTGCCGCACAGATCGTCGCCGTCGACCCGGTCGCCTCCCGCCGCGAGGCCGCGCTGCGGTTCGGCGCCACGGAGGCCGTCGTTCCCGACGAACTGCCCGGTGCCAAGGCCCGGGTCACCGGCGGCGAGGGTTTCGACTACGTCTTCGAGGTCGTCGGCTCCTCCGCCACCGCCCGCACCGCCTACGAGACGACCCGCCGCGGCGGCACGCTGTGCGTGGTCGGGGCGGGGGCGATGGACGACAACCTGCAGATCAACATGTTCGAGCTGTTCTTCGACGAGAAGCGGATCCTGCCCTCGCTGTACGGCGGCGGGGACGTGCTGCGCTCCTACGAACGGGCCATCGCCCTCTGGCGGGCGGGCCGCATCGACCTCGCGGGTCTGATCACCCACCGCGTCCCGCTCGCGGGCGTCAACGACGCCGTCGAGCAGATGCGGACGGGGCAGGCGCTGCGCACCTGCATCGAGTTGTGAAGGGGGCCGCCATGAAGCCCGTCAACCCCCGGCCGCTGCAGGGCCGGACCGCGATCGTCACCGGCGCCGGGCGCGGCCTCGGCCGGGCCGAGGCGCTGGAGCTGGCCCGGCTCGGCGCCGCCGTGGTCGTCAACGACTACGGGCAGGAGAGCCACAACGGCACCGGCGCGGCGTCCGCCGGGCCCGCCGAGTCCGTCGCCGAGGAGATCCGCGTGGCGGGCGGGCGGGCCGTGGCCCACCTCGGCGACGTCGCCGACTTCGAGCAGGCCCGCGACCTCGTGCGGCTCGCCCTCGACAGCTTCGGCGGCTCGCTCGACATCCTCGTGAACAACGCGGGCATCCTGCGCGACCGAATGGTCTTCTCGATGTCCGAGGAGGAGTGGGACGCGGTCATCCGCGTCCATCTGAAAGGGCACTTCACCACCACGCGCTTCGCCGCCGCGCACTGGCGGGAACGGGCCAAGGCCACCGGCCGCCCGGTCTACGGGCGGATCGTCAACACCTCCTCGGAGGCGTTCCTCGCCGGCTCGGCCGGGCAGCCCAACTATGCGGCCGCCAAGGGCGGGATCGTCGGGCTGACGACGTCGACGGCCGAGGCGCTGCGCAAGTACGGGGTCACGGCGAACGTCATCTGCCCGCGGGCCCGGACCCGGATGACCGCGGACGTCTTCGCCGGGACCGGAGAGCCGGGGAAGACGGGGGAGGACGGCGCATTGGATCCGCTGGCGCCGGAGCACGTCGCTCCGCTCGTGGCCTACCTCGCCTCGCCGGGCGCGGCGCAGGTGAGCGGTCAGGTCTTCGTCGTGCACGGCGGGATGGTGGCCGTGGTCGAACGGCCCCGGGTGGCCGCGCAGTTCGACGCGGAGGACGGGGCGTTCAGCGTCGCGGAGCTGGAGTCCGTGCTCGGTCCGTACTACGCGGGGCGGCCGCCGCACGAGACGTTCGCGGCGGTCGAGGTGCTGGGACTGCACAAAGGCCGACCGGCCGCCGGATGAGCCCGGCGGCCGGTCGGATGCGGTGGCGCTGCGCTCAGGCCGCCGCCTGTTCCGTTTCGGCGTTGCGGCGGTGCTTGCCGTGGGCGGGGGCGCGGTCGTCGTCCGAGGACGCCTGCGGACCGCGGTGCCTGCCGGTGCCGGCGGCTGCGGCCTGGGCGGACGCCCCGGGGCGCGCCTCGGTCGTGTCGGTACGGACATCGGGCATGTGGGAAGTCACTCCGTCGGATGTGGATGCGGGCTGTGCGCGTGGGGGACAGCTTCGCTTTCCGCGCGTGACCATACGTCGGCGCAGCCCCCGCCCGAGTTTAACGGGGCCTTGATCACCGGAGTCAATCGGGGCAGTGGCGTGTTGGGGCGCCCCGTAAGGGGCGCGGGGCTGTTACATCATGCGGCTCCGCCGCGTGGGCGCGACAAGCCACGGACGACCCGCACCCGTCACACAGCGGCCCCCGCGCTTACCGCGCCCTGGCCTGCGGCGCCAGCCGCAACGGCACCGGCCGCGGAGGCGTTAACGCCTCCGCCTCCTCCTCGGCGCACGCCACGTGCGCCAACCCGCACGGCACGGCCGCCGTCACGAACGGCAACCGCAGCCCCCCGTCCGCCGTCCACAGCCCCGCCCCCGTCAACCACCCCTCCGGCGCGGCCAATTGCCGCAACCGTTTCGTCACCGGCCGCCACACCCCGAGCCCGGCCGCCCCGTCACGATGGACGGCGAAGGCGACCGCACACCCCTCCGGCGAGAGCCCCTGCCCCGGCTGCGCCGCGATCGGCCGCAGCGAGACGCCGTCGGGCACCAGGCACTCGGGGAACCGCACCGGCCGTGCCGAGCCGAGGACGCCCCAGCCCAGCCGGTCCGTACCGGGTGCGTCGGACCGTACGACGAGCAGCCCGCTGTCCGGCTCGGCCAGCAGCAGCCGGTCGTTGCTCTGCTCCGTGATCTGCAGCAGCGGACTCGTCTCGCCGCCGCGCCCCAGGTCGACGACGACGGTCTTGGTCACTCCCTCCAGCTCGCGGTCCAGTGCCAGCAGCCGGCCCGAGCGGTCGAGCCAGGCGCCGCCCTCGCAGCGGCCGGGCACCGTGGCCAGCAGGTCGGGGCAGGAGGTGCTGCCGTGCACCTGCCACAGCGTGGTCGACTCGGCGCCGTGCACCAGGGCGTAGGCGGATGTGCCGTCCGGAGCGGGCGGCAGTAGCGTCAGCTGCGGGCACTCGATGGCCCCCAGCGGCAGCTCGCCGGTGCCGGGCCCGGCGGGGTAGAGCAGCGCGAGCGCGAACCGCTCGGCGACCCGGCGGCGGATGAGCACGCGGCCGTCGCTGAGCGGCAGGACCTGGCTGTCGGGCTCCTCCGGCTGCTTGCCGGGCAGCGGCACCGTGTACGGCTCGGGGCCGTCGAGCGTCCAGCGCTCCGGAAACCAGCCATCCGTCCCCCGCCCGAGGGCCAGCCACGCCGCGTACGATCCGTCCGCTGTGACCGTGAATGGCGTATGTCGTCCGTCCGTCCGGGCACCCGGTGGAATGCCGGCCGGAGCGCTCTGAGGACTGCTCTGTGGGGCACAGACCGTCATGAGAAACGTCACCTCCGGCACAGAACGTAGTTTTCGGCCCGCGATCCGAACCCTCCGGGCGGGGGTGCTTCACGCGTAAGGGTGGCTCTTGTCCGGTTCGCCTGAGGGACGAGAAGCAGGTGTGCTCTGTCTCCGGGGGGTTGGTGAGGGGAGGCACACCTCATTGGCCGGACGAGCCCCCTTGACCCGCCGCCCTCCCCGCCGCCACGACGCCGCAAAGCCTTGTGTCCGGGCAGTGAAGCCCGGGCCGGGGGACAGGTAGCCTTTCCTCCGTGCCCGCACTGTCTGAAGTCATCGCCGCCCTCGACGCTCTCTGGCCCCCGGAGCGGGCCGAGCAGTGGGACGCCGTCGGCACCGTCTGCGGCGAGCCCGATGCCCCTGTCGGCCGCGTGCTCTTCGCCGTCGACCCCGTCCAGGAGGTCGTCGACGAGGCGGTACAGCTCGGCGCCGACCTGCTCGTCACCCACCACCCGCTCTACCTGCGCGGGACGACGACGGTCGCGGCCTCCACGTTCAAGGGCCGTGCCGTGCACACGCTCATCAAGCACGACATCGCCCTGCACGTCGCGCACACCAACGCCGACCGCGCCGACCCCGGCGTCTCCGACGCCCTCGCCGGCGCCCTCGACCTGCGCGTCACCGGGCCGCTCGTGCCCGACCCGACGGACCCCGCGGGCCGCCGCGGCCTCGGCCGCATCTGCGAGCTCGACCCGCCGATGAGCCTGGCCGACTTCGCCGCGCGCGCCGCCAAGCGGCTGCCCGCCACCGCCCAGGGCATCCGCGTCGCCGGGGACCCCGCACGCACCATCCGTACGGTCGCCGTCTGCGGCGGCTCCGGCGACTCCCTCTTCACCGAGGTGCGTGCCGCCGGCGTCGACGCCTACGTCACCGCCGACCTGCGCCACCACCCCGCGTCCGAGGCGCAACAGCACAGTCCGCTCGCCCTCGTCGACGCCGCGCACTGGGCCACCGAGTGGCCCTGGACCGAGCAGGCCGCCGCCCAGCTCGACGAGATCTCCGACCGCCACGGCTGGGGCCTGCGCACCCACGTCTCGCGGACGGTCACCGACCCCTGGACCGCCCACGCGGCGTCCGCCACCGTTTCTCATCACTCCTAGGAGCCCCCAACTGAACGCCGCGCCCGCCGACCAGATCCGCCTCCTCGATCTCCAGGCCCTGGACACCCGCCTCAACCAGCTGGCCCACAAGCGCAAGAGCCTGCCCGAGCACGCCGAGATCCAGGCGCTCGAGGGCGACCTCGCCCAGCACCGCGACCTCCTCGTCGCCGCGCAGACCCAGGAGAGCGACACCGCCCGCGAGCAGGCCAAGGCCGAGCAGGACGTCGACCAGGTCCGCCAGCGCGCCGCCCGCGACCAGCAGCGCCTGGACTCCGGCGCCGGGATGTCCCCCAAGGACCTGGAGAACCTCCAGCACGAGGTGGCCTCCCTCGCCAAGCGCCAGGGCGACCTGGAGGACGTCGTCCTCGAGGTCATGGAGCGCCGCGAGGCCGCCCAGGAGCGGGTCAAGGAGCTGACCGGCCGCGTCGAGTCCGTTCAGGCCAAGGTCAACGACGCCGCCGCGCGCCGCGACGCCGCCACCGCGGCCATCGACGCCGAGGTCGCCACCGTGACCAAGGAGCGCGAGCTCGTCGCCGGCACCATCCCCGACGCGCTCCTGAAGCTCTACGACAAGCTCCGCGTCCAGCAGGGCGGCATCGGTGCGGCCCGCCTGTACCAGCGCCGCTGCGAGGGCTGCCAGCTGGAGCTCAACATCACCGAGGTCAACGAGGTCCGGGCCGCGGCCGCCGACGAGGTCGTGCGGTGCGAGAACTGCCGCCGGATCCTGGTCCGTACGCCCGAGTCGGGCCTGTAGGCCCGCGGTGGCCCATCGCTTCATCGTCGAAGCGGACGGCGGCTCCCGGGGCAACCCGGGTCCCGCCGGCTACGGCGCCGTCGTCCTGGACGCGGCGACGGGCGAGGCTCTCGCGGAGGCCGCCGAGTACATCGGCACGGCGACCAACAACGTCGCCGAGTACCGCGGCCTGATCGCCGGGCTGGAGGCGGCCCGGGCCATCGACCCGGACGCCGAGATCGCGGTCCGGATGGACTCCAAGCTCGTCGTCGAGCAGATGTCCGGCCGCTGGAAGATCAAGCACCCGGACATGCGGCCGCTCGCCGCCCGGGCACAGACCGTCTTCCCGCCGGACCAGGTCACTTACGAGTGGATCCCGCGCGAGCGGAACAAGCACGCGGACCGGCTGGCCAACGAGGCCATGGACGCCGGCAAGCGGGGCGAGCAGTGGGAGCCGGGGGCCGCTGCTCCCGAGCCTGTTGCGGCTGCGGCTGCCGCTGCCGCTGCCGTTGCCGGGCAGCCCAAGGCCGCGCCCGTGGGGTGGGCCGCGCCCGCCGACCTCGGGGCGCCGACGACGTTCGTCCTGCTGCGGCACGGCGAGACGGCGCTGACCCCGCAGAAACGGTTCTCGGGGAGCGGCGGCAGCGACCCCGAACTGTCGCCCGCCGGCCGCCGCCAGGCGGACGCGGTGGCCGCCGCGCTCGCGGCCCGGGGCACCATCCAGGCCGTCGTCACCTCACCGCTGCGCCGCTGCCGCGAGACGGCCGCCACGGTGGCGGCCCGGCTCGGCCTGGAGGTCCGGGCCGAAGAGGGCCTGCGCGAAACGGACTTCGGCGCCTGGGAGGGGCTGACCTTCGCCGAGGTGCGCGAGCGTCACCCCGCGGACCTGGACGCCTGGCTCGCCTCCACGAAGGCGGCACCCACGGGCGGCGGCGAGAGCTTCGCCGCGGTGGCGCGACGGGTGTCCCAGGCCCGGGACCGGCTGCTGGAGCAGTACGCGGGGCGCACGGTGCTGCTGGTGTCGCACGTGACGCCGGTGAAGACACTGGTGCGGCTTGCGCTGGGCGCGCCGCCCGAGTCGCTGTTCCGCATGGAGCTGTCGGCGGCGTCGCTGAGTGCGGTGGCGTATTACGCGGACGGCAATGCGAGTTTGCGGTTGCTGAACGATACGGGGCATCTGCGGTAGGTCGGGTGCGGGTCGTTTGTGGCTGGTCGCGCAGTTCCCCGCGCCCCTTCGGGGCGCCCCCCTACGGGGCGCGGCGGGCTCTTGCCGCAAGTACCTTGTCCAGCAGCGCAATCGCCCGTAGGCGCTGCGCCTCCCGCTGCTCGATTTCCCCTGCACTCTCGCCGGTTGCCGCGACCCTGGGGCAGGACGGGCACTGCCAGCGGTCGGGAGTCCCGACGGCCGGCGGGTCCATCGCCACGTCGCACTGCGGACACCGCACGGTGATCCCCTCCACGTGCCCGCACGACGCGCACACCCACACCGGCCCCTCCGCGTCCTGCTGCCGCCACGCCGTCCGCCGGCACTGGGGGCAGCCGGTGGTGGCGATCCCGGCCCGGCTCATGACCGGGGGTTCGGGGGTGGAGTCGGCGTACTCGATGATCCGCGCCCGGACGCGGTCGTCCGTCGTATTGGCCATCCGCAGCAGGTGGGCGACCCGCGAACGCGCTTCGTCAACGAAATCGTTCATGGCGGTCAGCAGGCTACCGCGCCGGGTCGCCGCAACTGTGCGGCTTCCCGCGCGAGTTCCGTGACGCGCCCCCAGTCGCCCGAGCGCACCGCCTCCGGGGGCGCCATCCACGTACCGCCCACGCAGCCCACGTTGGGCAGGGCCAGGTAGTCGCGGGCGGCACCGGGCCCGATGCCGCCCGTGGGGCAGAACCGGGCGGTCGGCAGGGGCGCGGCCAGGGACTTCAGATACGGTGCCCCGCCCGCCGCCTCCGCCGGGAAGAACTTCATCTCCCGCACGCCGCGCTCCAGCAGCGCCAGTACCTCCGACGCCGTGGAGACCCCCGGCAGGAACGGCACCCCCGAGGCCCGCATGGCGTCCAGCAGCCGCTCCGTCCACCCGGGGCTGACCAGGAAGCGGGCGCCGGCCTGCACCGCGGCCTCCGCCTGGGCGGGCCGCAGCACGGTCCCCGCGCCGACCACCGCCTCGGGGACCTCCTCCGCGACGGCCCGGATCGCCGTCAGGGCGGCATGCGTGCGCAGCGTCACCTCGATCGCCGGCAGCCCGCCCGCGACCAGGGCCCGCGCCAGCGGCACGGCCCTGGACACGTCGTCGATCACCACGACGGGGAGCACGGGGGCCAGGTCGAGTACGGTCACGGCGGTCATCCTGCCGCCGGGTCTCACCCGTCGCAACGGCCGTTGCACAGGGTGCAACGGCATGCGCTAGAGCTCGGACACCACCACGTCGAGCGCCCAGGGCCTGCCGCCCTTCGCGGGCCGGGTGTCGCCCTCCACCGCGTACCCCAAGTCGCGCAGGGCCACGGCCAGTTCGGCCGGGTCCGAGGGCTGTGCGCCGGCCGTCAGCAGGTCCCGCACCAGCCGCCCCTTGGTCGCCTTGTTGAAGTGGCTGACGACCGACCGCTTCTCCACGCCGTTCACGGTCTTCGCGTGCAGCACCCGCACCGTCGCCGTGCGCTCGGCGAGTTCGCCCTTCGGCTTCCAGGCGGCGGCGTACGCGGCGGAGCGCAGGTCGAGGACGGGCCCGTCACCCGCCACTGCAGGCATGACCTGCGCCATCGGCTCGCGCCAGTACGCGCCCAGCGCCCCCAGCGCCGGCAGCTTGACGCCCATCGAGCAGCGGTAGGAGGGGATCGCGTCGGTGATCCGCACCGCGCCCCAGAGCCCGGAGAAGACCAGCAGCGACTTCTCGGCCGCCCTGCGGGCCGGGCCGTCGAGGGTGGCGAGCCCGAGCGCGTCGTAGAGCACGCCGGTGTAGATCTCCCCGGCGGGCCGGGTCCCGGCCGTGCGCAGCCCGGCGTTCTTGGCGACCTCGCCGCGCAGACCGGCGCTCAGCCCCAGTACCTCGGCCGCCTTCTCCTCGTCGCCCGAGCACAGCTCGACCAGCTCCGCGAGCACGGCCTCCCGGGCCTCCGTGAGCCCCGGCAGCGACAACGACCCCACCGTCAGCGCGGCACCGGCGCCTCCGGTGGCCTTCCCCTCGGACGGCGGCAGCAGGACGAGCACGGCGGATCGGTCTCCTTCGGGGGTCGGGGGCGGAACCCTCCCGAGCCTAGTGCGGTCCTGGTGTGGTTCGTCCCCGCGCAGCCTGCCGGTAGCATGGTCGTCACGGCGGACGAGCCGGCCGGGCGGCCGCGTGGGATCGTTTTCGGTCCCCCGAGGAACGTCCGGGCTCCATACGGCAGGGTGGTGGGTAACGCCCACCCGGGGTGACCCGCGGGACAGTGCCACAGAAAACAGACCGCCGGAGGCCGCAAGGCGTCCGGTAAGGGTGAAACGGTGGTGTAAGAGACCACCAGCGACCGGGGTGACCCGGCCGGCTAGGTAAACCCCACCCGGAGCAAGGTCAAGAGGGGACACCCCGGTGTCCCTGCGCGGATGATCGAGGGCTGCCCGCCCGAGTCCGCGGGTAGACCGCACGAGCCTGTCGGCAACGGCAGGCCTAGATGGATGGCCGCCTCCCCGAGGGCCGCAAGGCCCCCGGGAGACAGAACCCGGCGTATAAGCCGACTCGTCCGTCGCTCATCTAGCGGCAGGCCCTCTGATCTGCAAAATCGCAGGTCAGGGGGCTTCTTGCTGTTGAGCTGCCCACCTCGCTGTTCCTGAGTGATCATGGCCGTTTCAGCCCTTTTCTGCCCGTCGTGTGGCGATGATGTGGCGGTGGGGGAGCCGTCTTCCCTCCTGGCTCAGCTGACGGTTCGCCCGCGCTCCCAAAGCTCCTCGACGTGCTCCGTGAAGCGGTCGAAGAGACCGCCTTCCTGGAGCCTGCGCAGGTGCAGCATCGGCGAATCGTGGCCGACAAGCCGGGCGAGGTGCGGTGTGACAAGGGCCTGCTCGTCGAACCGGAAGACGGACAGCCCGACGTGGTTGGTGGCGTCCTCTTCGGACGAGAAGCGCACCTCCAGGCCGGAGAGGCCGGAGAGGCCGGAGAGCTTGGCCAGCTCGTCCAGGCTGATGCGGATGCGCGTGGACACCTTGAAGGCCACATCCTCGATGGCCTCGCGCTGCCCGGTCACCCGGCCGTCGGGGTCGCCGAGCAGGAAGCGGATCCGGCAACCCGCGTCGGCCTTGGCGCGAAGTGTGGCGTGGAAAGCTGGCTGCTCGATCCAGAAAAAATAGTTCGTGTACCCGGCGAGGACGATGTCCCGCTTGCTCTCGCTGATGAGCTGCCGCCACACCGACGATGGGCATGCTGAACGGTACGGATAAGCGGAGATGATCTCTCGATCCGGGCCGGTCTTCACGACCGATCCGACTGCCTTGGGCCACAACATCGCTTCATCAACTCCCAACACACCTGACGTGTCCACACGGTTTCGCGCGTGCGGGATCAGCTCCCCATCTGCGATCCATCGTTCCACTGTCTTGGCTGACACCCCTACGCGGGTGGCTAGTTGACGGGGTGACAGTTTCTTGTCGGCCATAGCGTTGCGCAGGGCTAAGTTCAAGGGACCCTCCCCGGTCGTTTGGGCGTTTTTGACGTTACCGATGAGAAGGCCGCCACGTCCGCGGAACGTCGATGGAAACGTCCCTGAGTGCGGGCCATGCTCCGGGCATGGAGACGACCGAGGAGCCGGAGCCCAACACGGGTGAGTGTGACGCGGAACTCATCAGGAAGGTCCGCGAGGCGAACAGACGCAGTGAGGTCAGACTGTGAGCCGGGCGAGGTTCCGTCACGTGGACCACACCATCAGGGAGCACCCGGACACCGATGTCACATACGAAGCCGAGTGCCCGTGGTGTAACTGGAAGGCGATACCGGCTGATAACCCCGATCCGGTGGACGTGGAGTGCCTGAAGCACGCGGGCCAGAGCGACCACCAGGGGTTTCGGCGTATCCGCACGTCCTTCGCCCAGGTGGTGAGGCAGTCGTGATCCGCCGCGCGGTCCTCCGGTGGGCTGGGCCCATCCGGGCCGCAGCCGTGGTCGTCTCCGTCGTCCTGGTGATCCCGCTCGCGATCATCAGCGACCCGTATCACCACTGACTCCTGCCTCTCCCCGAGCGAGGCTGAGGCGCCCCTTGGCGGAGAGCAGGCGCCCCCATACCCCCGGCGGCCCGGGAGACCCCAGCCGACCGGGTTGGCAACTGCAGTGCACCACTCCGACAGGAGAAGGAGACGCACGATGGCAACAGCAGTCGAAACCCGGAACCCCAGGGCCTGTGTGGCCCCGGACGTCTGGGAGCGCGTGGTACGGCTCATCATGCGCGACCACGAGATGGACCGTGATCTCGCCGATCGCACATTCGGCCAGACCGTCGCCTACCTCGTAACGTCCGGTGAACGCCCCGACGTTCACATGGGCCCGGCTCCGAGCGTCGACCTCGGTGTTCACTCGTTCGTGCTCGACACGATCAACTACGCGGCCTTCTGCAACGCGGTCGCCGGACACTACATTCACCACGTCCCGCACCTTCCCCAGGAGAACGGCAGCCAGTCGCCGTCGCTGAGGGACACCGTCCAGGCGATCAAGAATGCCGGGTTCGCCATCGACCACGAGCTGTGGAACGCCAGCGAATCCGACTGTTCCCAGTGCCACGCCGGGTGCAGCGACAGCCCGGTCGGCGGCAAGTAACAGCACGATCCGCCAGGTGAGGTGGCTCCCTCCGGGACCGGGGGGAGCCATCACGCGTGAAAGGAACCGCATGGAAGCAGTCGCCGCAGCGTGGGAACGGTACGCGGCAGGGAGGGCGCCCAGAAGGACCATGAACGCTGTGGGAGCCACCACGTGGCTGAACTGGACGCAGTACCCGGACCACGGCCCCAGCGAATCCCTGCTTGGCTCAGTGCATGGTCGTCGAGTGCTGGAGCTCGGCTGCGGTACGGGCTGCAACCTTGCCCACCTTGCGACTTTGGGAGCCGATTGTGTCGGCATCGACATCGCACCCAGTCAACGAGCCAAGGCGGAGGCGCGCTGGGGGGACCTTCCTGGCCTCACGTTCCAGACGGCAGAGGCGACGGAGTTTCTGACCGGTCACCCCGACAGCTTCGACGTGGTGCTGTCGATCTTCGGCCCTGTGTGGTTCACCAACCCGGCCACCCTCTTGCCACTGGTTCGGCAAAGCCTGTCACCCGGTGGCGTGTTCGCGTTTTCGCAACGGCCAGCCCGACCTGATCAGAAACCAAGGGGATCACTCCGAGAAGCACGGGCAGTGTCGCGTTGGGACTACTCGCCCCAGGAGTGGGCAACTCTCTTGTCCTCAGCCCGCTTCACCGACATCACAGCGGAGATCATCGGACCCCCAGCCAGTGAACGTGAAGGGACGCTGGTCGTACGCGCCGAGACATGAGGGGCACGGATCGCCCCCTGCACAAGCAACGAATACGCCCCCGGCTGCATCAAAGCCGGGGGCTTCTTCACTGAGTCAGAGGAGAGCGAGGAACGGGTTGTCACCAAGGGCGTGACCAGTTGACCGCTTCTTGGGCGTGGGGGCGGAAGAGGGGACCAGCCGGAGGTGCGGACGCTGCAGGGGCTCGGGCTGTGTGCCCGGGGCAACGGCTGGGCGCAAGTTCCTGGACAGCGTCTTCACCCTCACGGGCACCCGCTTCGTGCCGCCGCCCGCCGTGGTGGAGGTGGAGGAGTACGGAGAGGCTGCGTGAGCGGCGGTCTCCGGGGATGCGGCCCGTCGATTGACCGACCGACGACGGTCCTCACGCAGCAACGCCCCACCACACCGCCCACGGCACGAACCCGACCGCGGCCAGCCCGACCGGGGCCAGGCGCAGCCAGGACGCCCGGTTCGGTGCCGGTCGTCGGCGGCGGAGTGCGGCGGCCGAGGCGCAGGCGGACACCACCACGGCGACGGCGAGGCCCTGTACCACCAGCCACGCCGCCGGGCGGCCCCACACGACGGGTGTCGCCGCGCCGTCTCCCGCCACGTAGACGGCGAACGGGCAGGCCACCGTCGCCACGACCGCCAGCAGGCCGAGCCCGGCCGTCCACCGCGCCGGGCGCAGGACCGGGTCCCGCCGCAGGAGGGCGCTCACCGGGTAGGCGGCGAAGCCGAGGAGCAGCAGCGCCGGGGCGAGCCAGGCGTACCAGGCGTGGCCCGGTACGGGGGTCGTGGCGAGTGCCTGCTCCGGTGCGGGGGCGGCGCTCGACGCCGGTGGGTGGCCGGTGGCGACGGCCCGTACCCATGAGGTCATGGTCTGCACATAGCTCGGGGGCATGTCCCCCAGCTTCTTGCCCTGGAAGCGGGGGCCGCCGATCCGGTCGAACCCGTCCGACGTGCGGTGCCCGTTGTGGGCGCCGTCGGTGACGAAGCCGATGACGGAGTGCCGGTTGCCCGCACGGGCCAGGGCCTCGCGGAAGATCCGTGCGCTTTCCCGGGGCGGCACCTGTGTGTCGTGATCGCCCCACAGCGCCAGCACCGGGGGCCGGTGGAGCCGCTCCAGTACCGGCACGGGGTCGTAACCGGCCGCGGCGAACAGGCCGGTGGCGCCCATGAATCGGGCGGCCGGGCCGGTCACGGTGCGACGGAAGGGTCCGCCCACCCCGCGGTGGTGCAGATGCGTGGCGAGGTTCCAGGCCTGGGTGCGCAGCGGGTCGTAGCCGGGCCCGCCGATGGTGACGACGAAGGCGACGTCCGCCGAGCGCGACGCGGCCAGCGGCGCCACCCAGCCTCCCTCGCTGAGCCCCCACAGCCCGACCTGGCGTGGGTCCACCCCGCTCCTGCCCTGCAACAGCCGCACTCCGGCGAGCGCGTCGTCGGCCAGCAGGCCGAAGTCCCGGTGCAGCCGGGAGTAGTCGACGGTCCGCTTGTCGTAGACGAGCGTGGTGATCCCGGCCCGGGCGAACGCCTCGGCCTCCTGGCGGTACTCGACCCGGGGCCCCGGGCCCGAGCCGCCGACGAGCACGATGCCGGGTTCCGGGCCGGGCGCTCCGTCCTTGCCGAGGACGGTGCCGTGCAGGACGAGCCCGCCGCCGCCCCGGAAGGTGACCTCCTGGCGGACCAGACCGTCCCCGGCGGCGTGCGCCCCTGGCGCGGTCAGCAGGAGGAGGACGCCGGCCAACGCCGCGGACAGGGCGGCCAGTACGGTGCGTATCAGTGATGCGGACACGGTGTGCGTCCCCCTCGTGGTCGGTCGTCTGCCGAGTCAGTCGGTCTCGGGAATTCCGAGCAGCCGGACGAGCACGTTTCGCGCCTCGGGCGCTTCCTCTCCTTCCGGGGCCGAGTACCGGTAGAGAAGCGCGATGTACTCCTCGAAGAACGCACGGAGTTGACCGGGATCGACCCGGAGCGTGGCGCGCGAGAAGAGTGCCGCGTCGGCCCAGGGGCCGAGTGTGTCGCGTGCCTCCTCGAAACGCCGGGCGGAGTCGACCAGTTCGGCGAGGCTGTGCCGGTGCATCTCGGTCAGCGCCTCGCGCATCTGCGGCGTCTGCCGGCTGTACGGCGGGAACCGCCGGTCCCCCGGCACGGCCCGCCACCACCGCTCCCGCCCCTTCGCCAGCTCCGGGACCTCCTCGACGAAGCCGTGCTTGGCCAACTGCCGCAGGTGGTAGCTGACCAGCCCCGTACTCTCGCCCAACTCACGTGCGAGCGCGGCCGAATTGGCCGGCCCCCGGCGCAGGCATCGCTCGATCTTCTGCCGCATCGGGTGCGCGAAGGTGCGCAGCGCCTCGGCATCGGTGATCTCCCGGGCGGGCGGTTGTTCGGCCATGCCGGAAGGCTACGAGTTGCAAAGAGTGTTTGCAAGCAGTCCTTGCAACTCCCGGAGAGCAGCTGGCCGGATATCGTGGAGACAAGGGTCCGGTTCGCGGGGAGTGATGCAAGGCTGTGCGACAGCCCTCGCAAAGCGAGGGGTCGACAGCGGGAACTGCGCTGAAAGGGGCGGAAGATGTCCTTTCTCATGTCAGTGCTTGCCTCTTCCATGGCCGTGGCCTCGTCCATGACCGGCGTGACGTGCGACGGAACGGCCGTGCACGGCCGGTTCGAGTCCGCAGCCGGTGGCGGTACGTACCAGGCGGTGACGTTCGACGCGAAGGCCGTGCCCGAGGGCAGCCGCGTCGTGGTGCTGGAGAGCACCCACCGCGACGGCACCGAGATCGAGCTGCGCCTGCACGGTCTCCAGCCGGACCGTACGTTCGGCGCCCATGTCCACCAGAAGCCGTGCGGCACCAAGCCTGCCGACTCCGGCGCGCACTATCAGGACATCGTGGATCCGAAGCAGCCCTCGGCCGATCCGAAGTACGCCAACCCGGACAACGAGGTGTGGCTGGACTTCACCACCGACGGGCGGGGAAACGGCTCTGCCACGTCGTCCGTCGACTTCTTCTTCCGTGCAGGAGAGGCACGTTCGGTCGTCATCCATGAGCACGCCACCGAAACCAGCCCCGGTCACGCCGGAATGGCCGGCGCACGCCTGGCCTGCGTCAACGTGCCCTTCGGGTGAACCTGCCGGGGCACGCCCCGCCGTCCGGCCCCGCAAGGGGTAGGCCTTCCCCTTGGTGTCACCGCGTCCACGAAAGGCAGAGGCAACCGCTATGGCTGGGAACGACCTGGGAAGCCTGCTCGGCGGGTTGATCGGTGACGGGGAGGGCGGGTCCGGGAAGCTGCTCGCCACCCTGCTCGGCACGCTCGGGGACAGCGGGCAGCTCGGCGGGAATCCGCTGCAGGGGCTGGTGAGGGAGCTGACCGAGGGCGGGCTGGGGGAGCAGGCCCGGTCGTGGGTGGGGCCGGGCGCGAACACGGCCGTCAGCGGGCCCGAGGTCGCGCAGGCGCTGCCGTACCAGACGCTCGAACACGTGGCGCAGCAGGCGGGCTGCTCCCCGGAGCAGGCCGCCGACCGGCTGGCCGAGGCCCTGCCGAGGGCCGTCGACCGGCTGACACCGCAGGGGGAGGTGCCGCAGGGCGAGCTGGAGGACCTGATCAAGCAGCAGCTCTAGCGCCCCGTAAGGGGCGCGGGGAACTGCGCGAGCAACCACAGACGGCTCGCAGCCGACGGACCGCTCAGTCGGCAATCGAATCCTCTTCCGCGAACTCCGGCTCGCGGAAGAGCGGCCCGAAGGCCGTGGGGCGCGGCGCCGCCGCCGGGCGTCCCTGCTGCGGAATGCCCTTGGCGACCAGCCCGCGGTGATGCTCCAGCAGCCACTCCGGCGGCTGCACCAGCAGCAGCCGGAACTGCGCGACGCTCAGCGGGCCGGTGATCCGGCCCTCCGTGTCGTGCGACATCTGCAGGGCCTTCTGCACCTGCTTCGGCGTCAGCTGGGTCTCCGGCGTCCGGCCGAGGAAGTCGGCGGCGCGTTTGGAGATCAGGATGTCGGGATGGGTGCGGGTCTCGGGCGACATCGGGATCGGGCTCTCCTCGGCGGCTGCGTCCTCCAGCAGGCTGGATCTTCCGCGCGGGCCGCGCCCGAGTATTGCTATACGACCACCCGATCGGGTGAGCCCCTCCGTCCGGCTAGCTGCCCTGCTTCTCGAACGGGCTCGGCACCGGGAAGTAGCCCTCCAGGAAGGGGCTGATGAGCGCGTTGGTGCGCTGCAGGTCCTTCTCCGTCGAGACCGTGTCGTTGATGCAGAAGATGTCCAGGTCCCGGTGGGCCAGCAGCCGGTTGAGGCGGCGGGACGTGTTGGGGTGGGCCAGGTCCATGTACATGTAGCGCAGGTCGGACGGTATGGCCCGGCCCTGGTGGTACGCGTAGTAGTGGTGCAGCGAGGAGGCGACGGACAGGTCGTCGGGGCTGCGGAAGCGGGCCGCTGCGGTGGCCGCGTGGGCCTCGGCGTAGCGGTCCTCGATCTCGTCCAGCATGGAGCGCCGCAGCGCGTGCGGGACGTGCCGCATCTTCTGCGTGAGGGTGGTGGCGAAGCGTTCCTCCACCAGGGCCCTGTTGTTCTTGGCGGCCGCCGCGACGGGGGCGTCCGCGGGGCTGCGGTCGCCCAGCGGTACGAGGGCGGGGGAGAGGAAGAACTTCGTCAGGCCGTTGGAGAGGAAGAACGTCTGCGGGGTCAGCGGGTTGCCGAGGAAGACGTCGTCGTTGAAGTAGAGGAAGTGCTCCGACAGGCCCTCGATGTGGTGCAGTTGGCTCTCGATGGCGTGCGAGTTGAAGGTCGGCAGCACCTCGGGGTCGGAGAAGATCTCCTTGTGGCCGACCACCTGGATGCCCGGGTGGGAGGTGTCCAGCCAGGCGGGGGTCTGGTCGTCGGTGACCAGGAAGACCTTGCGCACCCAGGGGGCGTACTGGTGGAGCGAGCGCAGGGAGTACTTGAGCTCGTCGCGGCTGAGGAAGCGGGCGGCGTTCACCGCCTCCTCGTGGTGGGACTCGCTGCCGCCGGCCTCGCGCAGGGCGCGGGAGCGGCGCTCGGCCCAGGCGGGGTCGGCGCCGTCGACCCAGGTGTAGACGACGTCGATGGGGAAGGGGATGTCCTGCGGCAGCCGGATGGTGAACTCGGGGCGGGTGTGCACCGTGCGGTGGGGGGCCGCGGCGTCCTCGCCGCCGAGGGCGAGCGGTCCGGTGAAGAGCTCGGCGGGCGCGTCCACGGGGGCGGCGTCCGCCGCGACCTCCGCGGTGACGACGTTGCGGCGCGGGGCGACGAGCCAGGCGCCCTCGGGGCCGTTCTCGGGCTTCCAGTACTCGATGTCGCAGCCGTGCTCCTGGCCCAGCACCAGCTCGCCGTCGGCGAGGGTGCGGTACCAGGTGACGCGGGTCACGGGGGCGGACTGCAGCCGGCGCCAGGTGCCGTGGACGAAGCCGGGGTGCGGCAGGCCGGGGGCACCCTCGCGGCCGACGGGGGCGGCGTAGCCGGGGATGCGGCGGCACAGGCGGGCCAGCTCCTGCTGGACCCGGCCGCGGTCGGCGGCGGAGACGGCGACGGAGGGGGCCTCGCCCGGCTCCGTGCGCACGCAGAAGTGGTCGATGCCGGCGTGCTCAAGAGTGGTGCAGACGAGCGCGAGCGCGTCGGCGCGGGCGGCCTGCGGGGTGGGGGCAGGGTCGACCAGGGCGATACGGGCCTTGCCGTCGACGAGCACCACACGGGGCAGGGCCTCGTCGAGGTGGGCGGCGTAGCGGCGCTGGAGGACCTTGCCGCGGAGCTTCTGGCCGCGCTGCTGGAGGTCGAGCGAATTGGCCATGTGCTGCATGAGGGCGCCGCGGGTCTCCACGGAGACCCGCTGGGCTATCGCGCGCCGGGTGCTCGCGGGCAGGAGACGGCGGTAGGCCTTGACCAGGCCGGACTTCTCGGGGTTCGCGCGGGCTGCGGGGACGAGAGCTTCACCACGTCCGGGCAGTGACGACTGGGCTTCCGATGTCATGGCCGTTCCAGATCTTCCCGTGGTGAGCCGCGGTCGTGCGCTGTGGGGGCACCCTCTCTTGCTTACCGGCATGCCAAAGCGGTCTATGTCGGCAAACAGATCTCCAAGTAACTATCAGAGATGCTCAACTGGGTGCAATTTCCTTGGGGATCCCCCAGGGGCGCACTGTAGTGGCCCCGGAATGACGATCAGCTGTCGCGGCAAGGGCGGATGCGTTGCGGCGGGGTTTCGCGGGCTGCGGCACCCGTCCGAAAAATTTACCTTTCCTTTGATTGTAGACCCGTAACGGATCTCGGCCGCCCGGCCGGAACCGCTCCGCTCCACTTCGGGGGTCCGATTACCCTGTTGGGGTGGACTTCCAGATCATGACTCCCGAGGACCGGCCGAGCGCGCGCGGGGTACGCCCGTGAGCGCCCCCCGCCACGCCCTGCGCGTGATCAAGAAGTCCGCGCGCATCGCCCTGCGCCGCAGCCCCGTCCTGAAGGTCGGCGCCGCCGTGCGCGACGGTGTCCGCTCCGGCGTCGCGACCGGCCGCGACACCCTCGTCGACTCCGTGCTCATGCCCGCGGCCCACGGCTCCGCCGCCCGCGTCCGCTACGCGGCGGTCCTGGACGGCCACACCCTGAACCTGCACGCCGAGCTCCCGGCCGGCGCCCCCGAGGACGCCCCTGTCCGGCTCGTCCTCGCCCAGGGCGCCACGGAGCTGCGCGCCGAGGCCCGGGCCCACCGCGACGACGCCGGCCGGCCCTGCGTCAGCGCGACCGTGCTGCTCGGCGACACGATCGGCGGCCTGCCCCTCGGCACCGGCCGCTGGACCCTCGCCCTGGAACTGGACGCCGCCACGCCTGTCCGCCTGCGCCTGCTCGGCGACGGCGCGCCCGGCTTCTCCGGCCCCACCCGCGCCCTCGCCGTGTGCCCGCACACCGGACGGCGGCACCACATGGGCATCACCGCCTCCGGCCAGCTGCGGCTCACCGTCGCCCCCGCCCTCTCCCGGGCCGAGGTGCTGCGCATCGAGCGCTCCTTCACCGGGGCCGGCCTGCTCTTCGCCGTCCACGGCCCGGCCGCCGACACCGCGCGCGGTGCCCGGCCCGTCGTCGAGGTCGTCGAGCAGCAGCGCCGCCGCGTGCTGCGCCGCACCGCCGAACCCCTGCCCGGCGACGACAGCGCCTGGCGGGTCTCCGTCCCCCTCGCCGAGATGACCGGCACCTCCGGCCGCCAGGTCTGGACGTTCCGCCTGCCCGGCCGGAACCGCCGCGGGCGGGCACTGGACCTCGGCCGCCACGACCACGACCTGCGGACGCCCCGCAAGGTGCTCACCCCGGCCGCGTTCACCGTGCGCGCCGCGGACGGCACCTTCGTCCGCGTCAAGCCTCAGTACACCCGCCGCGGCGCGCTCCAGCTCGTCTGTACCCCGCGCACCTCCGTCACCCCATGACGGCCCCAGCCACCCGGACCGCCGCAGACCACGAAGGCCGCACGTGAAAATCACCTTTCTGCTGACCTACGCCGACCTGATGGGCGGCACCGAACGCGCCACGATGACCCTCGCCGAGCTGCTCGCCAAGCAGCACGACGTGGAGATCCTCAGCATCTTCCGCACCACCGGCGAGACGTTCTTCGGCAGCGGCGCAGTGCCCGTGCGCTACCTCGTGGACAAGAAGGGCGACCAGCAGCGCCCCGTCGAGCCCGACACCGCCGAGGGCATGGCCGCCGCCTACAAGCGCCTGGCCGCCACCCCCAGCGAACTGGTCGACGCCTCCTGGGAGTCGGACTTCAGCCGCCTCACCGACGTCGAGCTCACCGAGGCCCTGCGCACGATCGACAGCGACGTGCTGATCTCCAGCACGCCCGCGCTGATGGCCTACATGGCCCAGCTCGCCCCGCCGCACGTCCTCACCGTCCACTTCGACCACCGCGTCTCCGAGCTGCGCGGCCCCTCCGGCGAGCCGCTGCGGATGTACAGCTCCGCCATCGACGCCCTGGTCGCCCTCACCGGGGCCACCCGCGACTGGTTCGCCGAGACCCTCGGCGCCTGCGCCCCCCGCCTCGCCGCCATCGGCAACGCCCTGCCCAGCGGCTACCGCCCGCAGTCCACGCTGCAGACCCGCACCGTGGTGCTCGGCGCGCGCCTGGCCACCGAGAAGCAGATCGAGCACGCGGTGCGCGCCTTCGCCACCGTCGCCCTCGACCGCCCCCGCTGGACCCTGCGCATCCTCGGCGACGGCCCCCGCATGCGGGCGCTCAAGAACCTCACCAACCAGCTCGGCATCGCCGACCAGGTGCAACTCGTCGGCAGCACCCCCAACATGACCGAGGAGTGGGCGAAGGCGTCCGTCGCCATGCTCACCTCCCGCGTCGAGGCCTTCGGCCTGGTGCTCGTCGAGGCCCAGGCGGCCGGCGTCCCGGTCGTCGCCTACGACTGCCCCAACGGCCCCGCCGAGATACTCACCGACGGCCACGACGGGCTCCTCGTCCCGCTCGGCGACGAGACGGAACTGGCCGACGCGCTCGCCAAGTTGATGGACGACGACGAGCTGCGCAAGCAGATGGGCGCCGCCGCCCTCAAGACCTCCGAGCGGTACACCGACGGCGAGGTCGCCGACGAGTGGAACGGCCTGCTCAAGGAGCTCGCCGCCCACCGCGCCGGCGGCACGCGCACCGCCGACAAGGCCCGCCGCCGCACCCTCCAGGCCGCCGCCGACGCCCAGGGCGGCATCACCGGCGCCGCGGTCCCGCAGGGCATCGACCGCCCGCACTCCGACGTGGCCCACAAGGCCCACGAGGTCCGCATCGAGGCGGCCCGCCCCGACGTCAAGCGGGCCGGCGGCCAGATCTCCCTGATCCGGGAGAACACCACGCCGTTCGAGGTCATGCAGGACAACCTCGACCTCACGGTGGCGGTGCTGGACGAGCTGGGGATCCCGTACGTCCTCACCCCGAACCCGCAGCTGCGGCACTCCGTCCTCGTCGACGGCACCCACCGGAACGCGTTCCTGCGCGCCTTCGCCGAGCGCTACCGCGACGAACCCGTCTACGCCGGCTTCCTCAACGACCGCGGCGCCGTGCTGCGCACCGTCCTCGCCTCGTTCGCCACCTCGACGGCCGTCCCCGGCGACTGCAACATCGTCCGCGTCTTCCGGCCGGTGCTCACCGGCAAGGAGCAGCTGCGCATCAGCGGTATTTACGGCTGCAACATCGTGTTCTGGCAGGACACCGAGGACGACGAGACCACCGTCACCGTCCCCGCCGGCACCCGCTACGGCGCCACCTTCCCGCGCGTCGAGCTGGAGCGCACCGCCGACACCACCATCGGCGAGCGCAAGTACCGCACCGTCGAGGCGTTCACCAAGACCTTCGTCGACGACATCGACTTCCCCGTCGACGTCGTCTACACCTGGGTCGACGGCACGGACGAGGCCTGGCTGGAGCGCAAGGCCCGCACCCAGGCCGAACACGGCATCCTCGCCGCCGAGTCGGCCGGCAGCTCCGCCCGCTTCCGCAGCCGCGACGAACTGCGCTACTCCCTGCGCTCGCTGGACCTGCACGCCCCGTGGGTGCGCAACATCTACCTCGTCACCGACGACCAGACCCCCGACTGGCTCGACGCCGACCACCCCCGGGTGCACGTCGTCAGCCACCGGGAGATCTTCGGCGACACCGGGCGCCTGCCCTCCTTCAACTCGCACGCCATCGAGAGCCGCATCCACCGCATCGAGGGCATCGCCGAGCACATCCTCTACTTCAACGACGACGTCTTCCTCGGCCGCCCGATGAAGCCCGAGTCCTTCTTCCACGGCTCCGGCAAGGCCAAGTGCTTCATCTCGCCCACCGCCATCCCGGCCGGCGACCCGTCGCTCGACAGCGACCTCGTCTTCGCGGCCGCGAAGAACAACCGGGCCCTGATGGAGCGGGAGTTCGGCAAGACCATCGCCAACACCTTCCTGCACGCCCCGCACCCGCTGCGCCGCAGCGTCCTGGCGGAGCTGGAGGAGCGCTTCCCCGAGGAGGTGGCGCGCACCGCCGAGGCACAGTTCCGCAGCCGCGAGGACCTGGCGATCCCCTCGTCCCTGCACCACTGGTACGGGCTCTTCACCGGCACCAGCATGCCGGGCTCGGTCAGCTCCGCCTTCGTCAACGTCGGCCTGCGCGAGCACCACGTGCGCCTGCACCGCCTGCTGGCGCTGCGCTCCCACGACGTGTTCTGCATCAACGACTACCACGACGGTGACGTCCCCGAGGACGAGCAGGCCGACGCGCTCGCGGTCTTCCTGGACGGCTACTTCCCCGTCGCCTCCCAGTACGAGAAGGGCTCGGTGCGCAACCGGCGCTTCGCCCGAGAGGACGGATGATCGAGTGACGGGACGTCAAGGTTCCGGCCCCAGCAGAAGATTGGTGCTGTCCGCGATGGTCGCCCTGACCGCAGCAGGCTGCACGTCCGGCCACGGCAAGAAGCCCGAGGCGGCGAAGACCGAACCGGCCGTGCGCGCCAAGGTGACGGCCGGCGACGACGGCACCGGCGGTGCCGTCACGATGCAGATCATCGCCCACCCGGACGACGACCTGTACTTCATGAACCCCGACGTCCGTCACTCCATCGACGCCAACCACCGCGTGGTGAGCGTCTACGTGACCAGCGGCGAGGCCGACGGCCTCAACAAGGTGCCCGGCAAGAAGGAGAAGCCGAAGCCGGACTACGCGGGCTACGCCGGCTCCCGCCAGCAGGGCCTGCGCCAGGCCTACGCACTGATGGCGGCCGGCAAGCCGCTCGCCGAGTGGAAGCGCACCGTCCTGGACCTGCCCGGCGGCATCCAGTGCGAGATGGACAGCCTGGCCGACCACCCCGGCGTCACCCTGGTCTTCCTCGGCGTCGCCCAGCACACGGCGGACCAGGCCGACACCGGCGAGGGCCCGGCCGGGAAGAACCGAGCCGTCCCGCAGGACGACCCTCCCGGCAAGAAGGACACCAGCCTGTCGGACCTGTGGTCCGAACCGAAGGCCGCCACCCGCACCCGCGTGTCCACCGGCTCCACCGTCCGCGACGCCCGCCCCGTCACCCGCGCCGGACTCATCGACGCACTCGCGGGCGTACTGGACCGGTTCAAGCCCACCCTGGTGCGCACCATGGACCCGGACCCGGACATGCAGGTCCACGACCACAGGCACCGCCAGCACCACGACCAGGCCGGCTACTCCGACCACCCGGACCACACGGCGGTCGCCCTCTTCACCTACGCGGCCCTGGAGCGCTACCGCGGCCCGGGCGACGGCAAGCACTTCACCGTCACCGCCCACCGCGGCTACTACAACGAGCGCTGGCCGTTCAATCTGCCGCCCGGCCTCGTGCGCGGCAAGGCGGACGTCCTCAACGCCTACGGCGGCGACCCCTCCCTCGGCTGCGGCTTCGCCGCGGGCTGCGGCGACTACGACGTCGGCCGGGACCGCTCGTACGGCACCGGCTGGCTGCAGAGCACCACCGTCTGCTACCCCGGCACCACCACGTGGCTGCAGCGCGGGCGCGACGACCGGCTGACCGCGTTCGGCGTGCTCGACCAGCAGGCCGCGATGTGGACCGAGACCGCCCCCGGCAGCGGCCGCTTCGGCGCGCCCCAGCTGCTCGGCGGCGGCATGCTCGCGCCCGCCCTCGCCGTCTCGCAGACCAAGGACGGCCGCTGGCAGCTGTTCGCCGAGCGGTTCGCCGGACTGGGCGGGGACGCGGCGGGCAACCGCCGCGAGATCGTCGCCCTGGAGCAGGAGAGCCCCGGAGGCCGCTTCGGCTCCTGGACCTCCCTCGGCAACCCCGAGGCGGACCCGGTCCGCGGCCGCCGTGTGGGTGCGCCCGTGGTCGCCCGCAACGAGGACGGCAGCGCGCAGGTGTTCGTCCGAACCTGGGCCAAGGGTGTGAGCACCAAGCGCCAGGGTGCTGACGGGCGTTGGGACGAGAAGTGGACGGACCTGGGCGGCGCCGAGGTCCAGGAGGGCCTCAGCGCGGTCACGGGCACCGACGGCCGTATCCACGTGGCCGGTTCGGGCCACGACACCGTCCACCACTGGGCGCAGGAACGTCCCGGCGGCGACTTCGCCCTGGCCGAGCACGGCAAGCTGCCGGTGCCGGCCGACCCGCCGACGCTGCTGCCCCAGCCCGACGGCGGCCTGTTGCTGGCGTTCCGGCAGCCGAAGACGGCCAAGCCGCTGGCCTACCGCCTGGAGGGCAAGGACGGCAAGGACGGTCAGTGGAAGGAGCTCGCCCTCGGCCTCGCGGCCCGCGGCTACGGCGTGATGGCCGCCGCGGCGGACCCGGCGAAGGGCGACCGGGCGCTGCTCGTCAGCCGCAACAACGCCGGAAGTCTCAGTGCCAGCGGCCTCGGCGAGGGCACCCACCCGAAGTGGGCGACCTTCGGCGAACAGGCCGTGGGCGCACCGGCGATCGCCGCGGACGCCAAGGGGCGGCTGGTGGTTGCCGCCCTCACTCCGGAGGGCACGCTGCGGGTGACGCGCCGCTGAGCGCTCCGCGGGGAGCGCCGTGCGCCGTCTGCGGGCTCGTCTGGGGGCTGGTCGCGCAGTTCCCCGCGCCCCTTCCGGGCGCGATCACGCACCGCGCTTCCCCCGCGCCCCTGACGGGGCGCG